>CANHLV010000153.1 GCA_947461495.1 Chitinophagaceae bacterium | reverse complement strand
TGAAAACTGGTGGAACGTGGTAAACTGGGATTATGTGCAGAAAAGATATAGTGCAGATTAATAATTAGTTTCATTAAATAGACTCAGCCCTTGCGGAACCGGATTTGAATACACTCCAAAACCGGTGGCAAAGGCTGATAAATTGAATTGTCAATTGTAACGCAAAATAAATAGCATTTGGTTGAATTTTAAACAAACATTATACTATTTTTTTCCACAATTATTGTTTGCTGCTGAAATTCAATTAATCTGTAAATGCAATACATTTGTGCACTTCTTAATTTTAAAAACAAAAACATAAACATGCAAATCTGGAAAGATTATCAGGAAAAAAACAAAGACAGATTTTTGAATGAACTGTTTGAATTGTTGCGCATACCAAGCGTCAGTGCAAAATCGGAGCACAAGGAAGACATGATCAAATGTGCCGAAGCTATCAAACAAAGATTACTTGAGGCAGGGGCTGATACAGTTGATATTTATCCAACTGCAGGTCATCCTATTGTTTATGGTGAAAAAATATTTGACGCTTCAAAGCCCACGGTTTTGGTGTATGGTCATTATGATGTACAACCCGCAGAACCATTGGAACTCTGGAAGCATGGTCCATTTGATCCAACAATCGTTGATGGCAAAATTTATGCAAGAGGAAGTTGCGATGATAAAGGACAAGTATACATGCACGTTAAGGCCTTTGAAACCATGGTTCAAACCAATTCATTGTCTTGTAATATTAAATTTTGTATCGAAGGTGAGGAAGAAGTGGGTTCTCCTAATCTAGGCAAATTCGTTTCAGAACACAAAGAATTATTAAAAGCAGATTGTGTGTTAATAAGCGATTCTGCTATGATAAGTTTAGAAACACCTAGCATCGATATTGGTGTTCGTGGGTTAAGCTATATTGAAGTTGAAGTTACCGGTCCAAATAGAGATTTACACAGTGGCGTCTATGGTGGAGCGGTAGCCAATCCGATTACCATACTATCAAAAATGATTGCATCGTTGCATGATGAAAACAATCATGTTACCATTCCCGGATTTTACGATGATGTACTGGAAGCTACAGCTGCTGAAAGGGAATTAATGGCTAAAGCTCCTTTCAACGAAAAAGAATATGCCGATGATTTAGGTGTTGCATCATTATGGGGAGAAAAGGGATTTACCACCAATGAAAGAACCGGAATCCGCCCAACTATTGAATTGAATGGCATATGGGGTGGTTATACAGGAGAAGGTGCAAAAACAGTTTTGCCATCAAAAGCACATGCAAAAATTTCTGCAAGACTGGTACCTAATCAGATTTCAAAGAAAATGTCAGATTTGATTATCAACCACCTTATTAAAATTGCACCTGAATATGTAACCGTTAAAGCCGAATTGCATCACGGCGGCGAACCCTATATCACACCCATCGACAGTAAGCCATATCTAGCAGCGGCAAAGGCTATGGAAGCCACTTTCGGCAAAATGCCAATACCTGTAAGAGGTGGCGGTAGCATACCCATTTGTTCTCTATTTGAAAAAGAATTGGGATTAAAAGTAGTTTTCATGGGCTTCGGCTTAGATAGTGATAATCTTCATAGCCCCAACGAAAAATATGATGTTGCCAATTACTATAAGGGTATTGAAACTATTCCTTATTTCCATAAGTTTTTTGCAGAAATGTAATAAGAACATAATTTAAATAATAAAACGCCTGATTAATCGGGCGTTTTTTATTTACTAACATACAATGTCTCTCAATTTTTCCTGAAATTAAACATAGTTTTGATTTAAATATTTCGTGTTTAATCCCTTATTTAAAAAATGAATAAATATTTTTCATCGATATTAATAGGTTTGTTTTTATGTTTCACATTTATAAATGGTTACACACAAACCAAATTGTATTCATCTTTTAACGATTCAGTTTTCATAAATGGGGATACCATAAATTTTGACATCAACCTAACTGACAGCTTCAAAACTATAAAAACTGCCAGCATTCATTTATGGATAGAAAATATGTTAACCGGCAGAAAATGGCATTATAAATACCCACTTATAAACGGAAATTTACAAGCAAGTCTAATCATTGATACTACTATTATACCAGGAAATTATGCACTCAATTTTTTAATGCAAAAAAATTTTTTTAGAATAAAAGGAGCTGTAAAAAACGCATATAAAAAAGATAAACAGATCAATTACGTTTTGTTATCAAAAAATAAAAATATTGTTACCGGTAACTTAGCATTGAGCGCCGAAAATTTTTTCTTTAGTGATTGTATGTTGTTTCAGGATTCAGCTTGCATCGTTTTTTCAAGACCTAACCATAAAGGGAACAACTTAGAAATCAATTTGATTAATGACCTTGATTCTTCATACATAATTGCTGATAGTCTTACAAAATTCGTAAGTATACAAGATCCTAATGATTCCATTCAAAAGGAGATTAAACCTCCTAGCTTTTATCGTTTTTCGGCGAATGATGCTTTATACAAAACGATAATGCCAGAAATTATAGTAAAATCAAAATCAAAAAAAATAATTGATGATTTTCAAAAAGAAAATGTATCAGGTCTGTTTGCCGGAGCCGATGGTACCATTATAGATGGACTAGAATCAGATGATATTGCTCGTTCCATAAACTTATTTAATTTTCTCACAGGAAGGATTGCAGGACTTTCAGTCAAAACTATGGATGATGGAACAGATGATTTAATGTGGCGAAAACATCGTACAGACATATACTTGGACGAAGTAAAAGTTGATCCTGAATTGATTTTAAATATTTCTACATCAGATATTGCTATGATAAAAATATTTGAACCAGGAACTCAAGTGGGATTCGCATCAGGCGCTGGGGGAACAATTGCCATTTATTTGAAAAATGGCGTTTATAAAAAAGAAAATAAACCCACAAATAATTTTCGAATTTCAGGATATACAGCACCAGAAACTATTTGGAAATAAATACAAATGTTATCGGTAAATACAAAAACGATTAAACTTATTTTTTCTTTTTTTTTGAATTCAAAATTCAAAAAAAGGTTTACTGTATGTTTCTAAATGTAAGGTTTATTCTCGATTGTAATTGTTTTGACGATTTTGGAATTTGATGTTGCCAAAAATGTTGAGTGGCGCCTCTCATCAATAAAATAGATCCATTAGTTAATGGAATATCTACTCTTTCTTTTCTTATCTTATGTCTCATTTGAAATACTCTAGACTCTCCAAAACTGACAGAACCAATAACCGGATTTTGCCCCAACTCCTTTTCATCATCGGAATGCCATCCCATACTGTCTTTTCCATCTCTGTAATAGTTCAATAAAACACTGGTAAAATTAATTTTAGCAATCTCCTCTACTCTATTTTTGATGAACAATAAATCCTCATTCCAGTCAATGGGTTTCATCACAATCCCAGAATAAGAGTATTCCTTATCTGTATCTCCGTAAAAAGCAGTTAATCTTGGCTGGTCGATTAACTTTCCAAATATTTTGATTTTATCCTGCCGCCATTGAATGTGATCAATTAAATTCTGATGGAGATTTTGAGATTCCTTATTTGAAAAAATGTTTTCGAATAATATCATATCTGCATCAGGTAAATCATAGTGAATTATTTTAGGGTCAGATGAGTTATCAAATTCAGTATTGCTAAATAAATCCATAATGCTGTTTTATTCGTTATCGCTTGGCAATTTTATTACCGCTGTTTCTTTGTCGGGAACACTTAAAACGATCGATTGATTTCTCACGAAGAAAACTATGTTTTGTTTTACGCGACTTCATTCTTTTTCTCCACATTTTAAAACTGGAAGGCAATGAATTTTTTCGCATGAATTCAATTACATCTTTTTCTTTTAACCCAAACTGAAACTCAATCGCTTCAAAAGGCGTTCGGTCTTCCCAAGCCATTTGTATAATTCGGTCTTTATCCTCATCAATAATGTCTGATAAATCAGAAACATAATTTTTAATAACAGTAGGTAAACCATTATCCGATATTAATTTTTCGTCAGCCATAAATTTCTATACAATTTATTTTTATCGTAATCATTAGCTTGTTTATCAATATTGAATATACTCACTCCTCTCGGATTATTTCCAACACCTGCTATATAAGCCCAGTTACACCAATTGCTCGCAACATCATAATCAATTAACTGCTCTTCAAAATAGGCCGCCCCATATCGCCAATCCAATTTCAAATCATGACATAAATAACTGGCAACATTTTGTCGCCCTCGGTTACTCATGAATCCTGTTTGTTTCAATTCAATCATATTGGCATTGATGAAATCATTAGCAGTATTGCCGGATTTCCATTTTTCAAATACATCAGCATGATGTTTATTGCGTAACCCCATTCTTTTATTAATTCCATTTAATGTAAAGAAATGCGTTGAATATTTTCGCATCATAAATTGAAAATAATCTCTCCATAACAATTCAAATAACAACCAATACGTAGAATCATTTGCCACATGTAAAGATTCGTATTTTTTAATCTCATGATAAATCATTTTTGGAGAAATACAACCAAATGCTAACCATGGAGAAAACTTAGAAGAATAATTTTCGCCAATCAAGCCATTTCTCGTTTCCTTATAAGAGGCTATGGCATGGGTTTCTATTAGATAATTGTAAACTCGTTTATTTCCCTCGGTTTCTCCTCCTTTGAATGGATATGCTGCACGGCAATCAAATGAAATATTTTCTAATCCCAATTCAGATAATGAAGGAAGTAGTAATTTCTCAATTGATGGAGAACTTATAGATTCTGGTGCAGTAAAACATTTTCTGACTTTTGCCTCTTTCTCTGCACGTTTTCTAAAATCTGTAAATACATCAGGAATCGCTTTTATTGAAAACGGCAAATCATTCGGATGATATAAAGATGTTGTATCAAAAGTTTCGATGGACGCATTTATTTTCTTTAATTCGATTGCAACTTTAGATTGTGTAACCAATTCTTCATGACCAATTTGATTCTTGGTGAATACTTTTTGTGCTTTATATTTTTCTGCGAGTTGATACAATTCTATTTCAGGCTTTCCTTTTACAACAAGCAGTCCAGAACCGAGTTCACGCAAACTTTTATCTAAGTCAGCCAATGATTCCAATAAAAATTTGGTTCTGAAATTTCCAGTTTTTTTAAAGCCAAATTCAGTAGTTTGAAAATGTTGTT
>CANHLV010000152.1 GCA_947461495.1 Chitinophagaceae bacterium | reverse complement strand
CTTTATTGACTGTAAAACTTAAATTGTTTACGGCATTAAACTGACCAAATGATTTGCAGAGTTGATTTACGTTTAGTAATGCTTGCATGATGTTATGATAACATAATTAAAGAGATAAAGTTTGAACATTGTCATCAATTTGCTCGTAAGTTTTTATCGCAGTAAAAAAATCGGCAACAGCATTATTTCCTTTCTCTGTTATTTTACAAATTGTAAGTGGGTAATTGCCTTTGAATTGCTTGATGATATCAATAAAACCTTCTTTTTTCAATTTATTCAATTGAATACTCAGGTTCCCAACCGATAATCCAGACTTATCTTTTAAAGTTTTAAAGTCTGCTTCCTGATTTTTTTTCAAAAAACAGATAATGGAAAGTCGGGGCTGCGACAAAAGCAATGGGTCTAATTTCTGAAACATTGTATTTATTTTTAATAATTATATTTTGCTAAACCTGGGTTTCTGCATTTTTAAAATCGCTTCTCTTTTTATCAATTTGAAAGCATTTGACCTCATTTTCGAACTTAATGGGTTGATTTTGACTCAAAAATGAATAAATGAATTGATTTTCATTTCTGTGAAATTGAAATTACTAATTAATTTAAATGATTAATTAGTTTATAAGATAAACTATATTATTTTTTATTTTTCCGATATAGAAAACCGGTTGAAAAATATGAGAAAAATCGATTGAAATAAAGCTTATAATTATGATTTTATGAGCTTTACATATATTATTTATTTTTTTATTAAAGTCCTAAATGTTCAAAAAACTTATTCACATACTTAAAAAAATATTTTTTTTTGTGGGGGCAATTTGTAATTTAGCAATAGAATTTAATGGGTTAGTAAGTACAAAGGGTTAGCAGAAATGCTGACCCTTTTACTTTTTAGTCACTTCTGTTTTTTATTTTTATTTTTCTCTTCATCAATTTCCATTTTACTTTTCAATTTTCAATTTTTACTTTTCATTTCAAATCATTGAAACAAATTTTTACTTTTTTTCATCACTGAAGAAAAATTAAAAATCAGTTTTTTTTCTTTAGCGATTTTGATTTTACATTTACCGAATGAGTAAAACAAAATCATCTTTCTTTTGTCAGCAATGCGGATATGAAAGTGCTAAATGGCTGGGTAAATGTCCTTCATGTAATAACTGGAACTGTTTTGTGGAAGAAGTATTGGTAAAAGGAAATGACAAAACACCAAAAGACGACTGGAAAGAATACAATGGCATTTCAAAAATAAAAACTGTTGCACTCAATGAGGTGAGTAGTGCTGAAGAAAAAAGAATTCCAACTGCTGATGTTGAATTGAACAGAGTGTTGGGTGGTGGTATTGTTACAGGTTCTATTGTTTTGGTTGCAGGAGAACCAGGAATAGGCAAGTCGACATTATTTTTACAAAATGGATTATTGCTGAAAGATATTGTTACGTTGTACATCAGTGGTGAAGAAAGTGAACAACAGATAAAGATGCGTGCCGACAGACTCGGCATCTCCAATGAGAATTTTTATTTGCTTACAGAAACAGATACACAATCTATATTCAAAGAAATAAAAAAATTAAAACCGCAATTAGTCATTGTTGATTCTATTCAAACATTGCAATCACCTTTTGTAGAATCGTCCCCTGGAAGTATCAGCCAAATCAGAGAATGTGCTGCTGAATTGCAACGCTTCGCAAAAGAAACCAACACTCCGGTTTTTTTAATTGGTCATATCACAAAAGATGGCAACATTGCCGGTCCGAAGATTCTAGAACACATGGTTGACACAGTACTACAGTTTGAAGGTGATCGTCATTATGCATATAGAATTTTAAGAACTTTAAAAAATAGATTCGGTTCTACAGCAGAGTTAGGTATATATGAAATGAGTGGAACGGGCATGCGACCTGTTACCAACCCCAGTGAAATTTTAATTACCAACAAAGAAGATCAATTAAGTGGCATTGCCATTGCAGCTACTATTGAAGGTATGCGTCCATTGCTGATTGAAACACAAGCACTAGTCACACAAAGTGTTTATGGCACACCACAAAGAACCGTCAGTGGATTTGATCTGAGAAGATTACAACTTTTACTAGCAGTACTTGAAAAACGTGGTGGTTTTCATTTTGGCATGAAGGATGTATTTGTAAATATTGCCGGCGGTATCAAAGCAGAAGATCCTTCAATTGATTTAGCGATTGTATCTGCGTTGTTAAGTAGTTATGAAGATGTGGCTTTACCTCAGCATATTTGTTTTGCTGGTGAAGTGGGATTGAGTGGAGAAATCAGAGCTGTAAACAGAATCGAACAAAGAATTGCAGAAGCCGAAAAACTAGGATTTGAAAAAATTGTTGTCAGCAAATACAATTCAAAATCTTTACCCAAAACAAAAACCGGAATTCAAGTCATTGCTTTAGGAAAAGTTGAAGAATTGTACCAGCTGTTATTTTAATCAGTATAATATACCACTATGAAAATTTTGACTTCTTGGGTAGAAGATGGACTTCATCTTTTCTATCCTCATTTGTGTACAGGCTGCGGAACAGACCTCATTGAAAAATACAATTTGCTTTGTTATCAGTGTATTGAAGACCTTCCTAAAACGCAATTTGAGCATATCAACAACAACCCCGTTGAAAAATTATTTTTCGGAAGGATAAATATTGCAGCCGCTTACAGTGAATTTTATTTTTCTAAAGGACATACATTGCAACATTTGATTCATGAATTAAAATATAAAGGGAATACTGATATTGGTTATTATCTCGGTGAATTAATGGGACAAAGTTTAAAGAACAGTAATCGTTTTTCATCAATTGACATCATCATTCCCCTACCCATGTATCGTGATAAAGAAATTAAAAGAGGTTATAATCAAGCCGCTATTTTATCAAAAGGCATCAGCAATGTTTTACAAATTCCTGTTGATGAAAAATCAGTTTCAAGAAGCAAAGCCACAACAACACAAACCAGAAAAGACAGAACAGAAAGATGGCTTAATGTAGATCAAAGCTTTATTATTAATAATACAAAAGCTATTGAAGGAAAAAGTATTCTACTTGTAGATGATGTCATCACTACCGGCGCCACATTAGAAGCTTGTGGAAATATCATTTTACAAATTTCAAATACACAATTAAGTATTGCCACACTCGCGCAGGCTGTGAAATGAAATATTTTACGTGTTCTTAAAAAAGTTATTTTTGAAGCATGAACAAATGGCTTTACCTCATTTTGATTATATTTTTGGGAATGGCTTCCTGCAAAAAAGAAAGCTTCATTACAAGTTCTGATGCTACTATATATATATCATCTGACACTATTAAATATGATACTGTTTTTGTGACAACAGGTTCTATCACTCAATCATTCAAAATTTTCAACACCAACAAACAGAAACTGCTTTTATCTCAAGTAAAACTTATGGGAGGATCACAATCTCCATTTAAAATAAACATAAACGGCATTGCAGCAAATGAACTTAATAATATTGAAATTGCGGCAAACGATAGTATCTATGTATTTGTGTCTGTAACAATAAACCCGAACAATGATAATCTTCCGTTTATTGTTTCAGACAGTATCAGCATCAATTATAATGGCAATGAAAAATTTGTACAACTTCAAGCTTATGGACAAAATGCTCATTTTCTAAATCATGAAATCATTGAAGGCAATGTCACCTGGACGAATGATTTGCCTTATGTTATTTTAGGCAGTCTTCAAATAGACACAACTGCCACTTTGAACATCAATGCCGGATGTAAAATATATACACATGCCGATGCGCCGATTTTAGTTGATGGTACTATGATGATTAACGGAGAGAAAAACAATGAAGTCATTTTCACAGGCGATAGGCTTGATGAAGATTATAAAGATTTACCTGCAAGCTGGCCAGGTATTTATTTTCGTAATACCAGCAACAACAATGAAATGAAATTTGCCATTGTAAAAAATGCCAATCAAGCTTTAGTTGTAACTGCCCCTTCCATAAATGCAAATCCTAAATTGACCATACACCAATGTATAATCGACAATGCTTTTGATGCAGGTTTGCTGATCAAAAATAGTTTTGTGAATGTAGATAACAGTTTAATTTCCAATTGCGGTAACAACATCAATATCATCAACGGAGGCGAATATCATTTTACGAATTGTACCGCTGCTGCTTATTCTAATATATTTATGTTGCATCGCTATCCTGTATTGCAAGTCAATAATTTCAGTTATGAAAACGGCAATTTGATTACAAATGATATAACAGCGACATTTTCCAATTGTATATTTTGGGGAGACGGGGGCGGACTGGATGATGAAGTAATAGTAAACAAAGAAGGCAGCAATCTGTTTAATGTAACGATGAGCAATTGTTTATACAAATCTGCAAGTGGAATCAATAATGCAGTATTAAATGCCAACATCATGAATGAAGATCCTGTCTTCGATAGTATTGATGTTGCAAAAAATTATTACGATTTCAGAATGAATAACGCCATTTCTTCACTTGCGATTGACAATGGAGGCAATACTTCATTTCCTTTAGACCTTGATAACCAGCCACGTCAATCAGGTATTAGCACAGATATTGGTTGTTATGAAAAACAATAAATTATAGAATTCAAACTTTTTGTTTGAAATAATGTTATTCTTTATAAATATAAAATATGATCAAAATTCTAGCAATTTCTTTAACGCTAATGGCTTGTGCATCAAATCAACAAAACGAAACCGTAAAAACTTCAACCCAAATGAACATAGCAAATACAGACACCACAAAAAATATTCATGGTTTTAAAGTTGAGGCATTAGATGGCAGCACCATCGACTTTGCTTCATTCAAAGGAAAGAAAATACTCATTGTAAATACCGCTTCTGAATGTGGTTATACACCTCAATACAAAGACCTCGAAAAATTATACGAAACCTATAAAGACAAATTGGTAGTCATCGGTTTTCCTGCCAACAACTTTGGAGGTCAGGAGCCGGGCAGCAATTCCGAAATCAAAACTTTTTGTACCAAGAACTATGGTGTGAGTTTTCCGATGGCAGCAAAGATTTCAGTAAAGGGTGATGATATGGCAGCGATTTATCAATGGTTAACCCAGAAAGAAAAAAATGGTGTGCTCAATGCTGAAATCAAATGGAATTTCAACAAGTTTCTAATCGATGAGAATGGCAGGATGATGTACAAATTCGAAAGTAGTGTTACTCCGATGAG
>CANHLV010000151.1 GCA_947461495.1 Chitinophagaceae bacterium | reverse complement strand
CCACTCCACTTCTCCAAAATTAAACTTCCTTTCCACCTCATCTACTGTTATCAAATGTCCGTCTTGAGTAACTTTTTTTATTAACGTATCGAACATCTCTTCATTATACTTCAGGCGAACTGTTTTTTCCCTAAAATACAGCGCATCATTATAAGCTCGCATGATTTCAGCTGAATTCAACTGTTTTAAGGTATCAAAATAGGTTATCATTTGTTCGCTGAGTTGCCTGGACAATAATTCCGGATCATAAGTCTCTCCTGTGATTTGCTTTACTGAAATCGGTTTTTTTTGCATTTCAGGAAAACCAACCTGATTCACATTAATACCTATTCCAATCACCGACCAGTTCCAAGATTTACCCCTGAAATTGTTCTCTATTAAAATGCCGCCTGCCTTTCTGTCACGTATGTAAAGATCATTGGGCCATTTGATGTCTACCTTTTCTTTAATGATTTGTTCTAAAAATTGCTTGCAAACTAACGACACGCACGCATTAAAAACAAATGGCTGTTCTGTAAAAACAGCCGCAGGCACGACTATGACACTCAAAATGATATTTTCTCCGGGTTGACTATGCCAGCTTTTTGAGCGCTGCCCTTTTCCTGCAGTCTGACCTTTGGCAAAAAATCCCATGCCATGCCTCGCCAATCCTTCATGAATTTGAGCCATGGCATAGTTGTTGGTACTGTCAACTATATTAAGCGATTGAAAAACTAAGTTTGATTCCATACCCTTTTGATAAGAAAGAAATAGTACTTTTGAGATATAATGCAAGCTATAACAAATAAGCTGAACATTAAATATAACGAACTCGTTTTACTGCCGTTTTTTAAAACAATCATCCGGCATCTATTTCCGGTTCAACCCAAAAATAAAATTAACTGATTTGAACAATTTGAACGTATTAAGCAGCCGCAAAAAAGGCCAAACAAGATTATCCCGAAATAGCAAACTCTTTAAAGTAATCATCAACGCTATCCTTGATAAAAAAGGTGAAAATATCGTTAGTCTGGATTTGAAAAAAATCCCTGAAGCCGTTTCTGATTTTTTTATCATCTGTCAGGCTAATAACAACAACCAACTAAGAGCCATTGCCGATAACATCGAAAAGGAAGTAAAAGAAAAATGTGATGAAATGCCATTTAAACATGAAGGCCGACAAGCTGAACAATGGATTCTTATAGATTATGTAGATATTGTTGTTCACATCATGCTTCCAGAACCTAGAAAATTTTACCGTCTTGAGGAACTATGGAGCGATGCAAGTTCAATGGAGCACAATAGTTAATCTAACCCCCTACAATAAATCAAAGGAAATACTTTTATGAGTCAATCTAATAACAAAAACACACCACAAGGAAACATACCTCCAATGGGAGATGATCCGCAAAAAAAGAAAAGCAAATTCAGCATTTACTGGATATACGGATTTATTTTTCTAGCAATTATCACTTATAATTTATTCAGAGGTGTGAACAGCAGCGGCATTGAAACCGACCAGCAGAAATTTTATGAAATGCTGAAACAAGGCGATGTAGAGGAAATTAAAACCATTCGTAACAAAAAACTTGTCAGAATTTTTCTGAATAACGATAGCCTGAAAAATAAACCCGCAGTTTATAGCCAGCTTTTATCCGACAAACTCGATCCAAGAAAATATGAGGCTGCAAAAAAAATAAGCGCCCCCAATCCTCAATTGTATTTTAGTATTATTGACGACAAAACTTTTTCAAATCAAATTGGAAAATTCTACGAACAAAACCCTACTGTAAAACAAGTACCTGATAAACCGGATGATGAAGGAGAAGTTTTCGGGCAATTACTGAGTACATTGTTGCCTATTTTATTAATTGGTTTCATCTTTGTGATGATGATGCGAAAAGTTGGCGGTCCAGGCGGTGGTGGCGGCGCCGGCGGTATTTTCAATATCGGAAAATCAAAAGCTACTTTATTTGAAAAAGGAACTAAAGTAAATATCAATTTCGGCGATGTGGCTGGTTTGGATGAAGCCAAAGTGGAAGTAATGGAAATCGTTGACTTCCTCAAAAATCCTAAAAAATACACTGCACTTGGCGGTAAAATTCCAAAAGGTGCATTATTGGTAGGTCCTCCAGGAACAGGAAAAACCTTGTTGGCAAAAGCTGTTGCCGGTGAAGCACAAGTACCTTTCTTTAGTTTGAGCGGAAGTGATTTCGTAGAAATGTTTGTGGGTGTGGGTGCAAGTCGTGTGAGAGATTTGTTTAAACAAGCTCGTGAAAAAGCACCTTGTATTATTTTCATTGATGAGATTGATGCAATAGGGCGTGCTAGAGGAAAGAATGTGATGATGAGCAACGACGAGAGAGAAAATACATTGAATCAATTGCTCGTGGAAATGGATGGCTTCGGTACCGATTTGGGTATCATCATTTTGGCGGCTACCAATCGCCCGGATGTATTGGATAATGCGTTGTTAAGACCAGGTCGTTTCGACAGACAAATCAGTATCGACCGTCCGGATTTAGTAGGCCGTGAAGCGATTTTCAAAGTGCATTTGATTCCCATCAAAACTTCTCAAAAACTAGACATTCATAAATTAGCAGAACAAACACCGGGTTTTGCTGGTGCTGACATTGCAAACGTATGTAATGAAGCCGCACTTATTGCAGCTCGTAAAAATAAAGAAGCGGTTGACATGAGTGACTTCCAGGATGCTATCGACAGGGTTATCGGCGGATTGGAAAAGAAAAATAAAATCATCTCTCCGGAAGAAAAAGAAATCATCGCATATCACGAAGCCGGCCATGCTATTTGTGGATGGTATCTCGAGCATGCGTATCCGTTACTAAAGGTAACTATCGTGCCAAGAGGAACAGCTGCTTTGGGTTATGCGCAATACACACCGAAAGAGCAATATTTGTATAACACAGACCAGTTGATTGATCAGATTTGTATGACCCTAGGCGGTCGTGCGAGTGAAGATATTTTCTTCGGAAAAATCAGTACAGGTGCCAGCAATGACTTACAACAAATTACCAAGATTGCTTACAGCATGGTGACTGTTTATGGTATGAATGATAAAGTGGGCAATATCAGTTATTACGATCCTGCTCAGGAAAATTATTTCACCAAACCTTATAGTGAGGAAACCGGTAAAATGATTGACCATGAAGTTCGCAAACTCATTGACGAAGCGTATATCAAAACCAAAAAATTACTTCAAGAAAAAAGAGGTGATGTAGAAAAACTGGCTAAAGAATTATTGGTTAAAGAAGTATTGTTTAAAAGTGATGTGGAAGCATTGATTGGCAAACGTCCTTTTGAAGAGAAAAAAATATTAGATGTAGAAGAAGCAATTGTAATTCCTGAAACTGCAGCTGAGCCAATACCAGCTCCTGAAAAACCCTCAGAAGAAAACAACACAGGTGTTTAAATAAAACTACTGATGGCCAATACAAAAGCTAAAGAGAATATTTTAAGAAAAATAAGGCAGGCACTGAGTAATCCGGTGCCTTTGCCTTTTCCACACAGCAATGGTACTCAGTCTGTATATAAATCACAGCAAGAAGACGACGCTATTATTTTTGCAGAAGCATTTGCCAAACTTCAGGGGAAATTTGTTTTTTGTCATGATGAAATGGAATTGATCAAACAATTGGGAACGCTGATTATATCTAGAGGCTGGACAAAAATATACTGTAGAGAAACCAAACTAATACCATATATACAAAGTAATGATATGGAGCCTTATGGCGATTTGGCATCCTGCGATGTTTCCATTACCGGATGTGAATATTTGGTAGCGCGAACAGGTACTATTGTTATGAGCAGCGCACAACAAAGCGGCAGAACTACTAGTGTATATGCGCCCATTCATATTTGTATTGCTCATTCAAGTCAGATGGTGTATGACCTAAAAGAATCTTTACAGTTTTTAAAAACAAAATACAAAAACAATCTACCTTCTCAAATGACCTATGCCACAGGACCAAGCAGAACTGCTGATATTGAAAAGACTTTGGTAACAGGTGTACATGGACCGAAAGAAGTATATTGTTTCTTGATTGATTCCTGAAAAATAGGAATTAAAAAATCATTAATAAAATGGAAACTACATATCATTTATTTGTTTACGGCTCGTTGAGGAGCGGATTTAGAAACCCCGCCTATCAATATATTGCCGATTATTTTTCTTTAGTGGGAGAAGGTGTTGTACGTGGTAAATTCTTTGACAAAGGCGAATATCCTGTTGCAATTGCAGCTGATGATGATTCATTCATCACAGGAGAATTGTACTTGGCTAAAAATAAAGAAGCATTTGATTGGGCTATTGCTCAGTTGGATGACTATGAAGGCTTAAACGTTGAGCCAGGAGAAAAACCATGGTACACCAGACAAACTGTAGAAGTGTACATCAACAAACAACCGATACTTTCTTGGATTTACTGGTATAGTGATGATGTAGCAGGTATGGAAGAAATCATTACAGGAGATATCATGAAATATCTTCAGGAAAAAAACAAACCATAATTTGTTATATGGCGGATAACAAAAAAATATATTTTCTTTCTGATTTTCATCTTGGGGCACCCGACGCCGTTAGCAGTCTTGTTCGTGAAAAAAAAATCATCTCTTTTCTTGATGAGATAAAAAATAAGGCTTCGCGCATTTTCATCTTAGGTGATCTTTTTGATTTTTGGTTTGAGTACAAGAATGTAGTCCCAAAAGGTTATGTAAGAATTTTGGGCAAACTGGCAGAGATAACAGACAGTGGCGTTCCTATCGATTTCTTTGTGGGCAATCACGACATGTGGATGAAAGATTATTTCCAACAAGAACTGAACATCAATGTGCATTTCGAACCTGTTCCGTTTCAACTTCACAATAAGAAATTTTTAATTGGCCATGGCGATGGATTAGGCCCGGGTGATCATGGATATAAATTCATCAAAAAACTTTTCAGAAATAAGATTGCACAAAAAGCTTTTGGAATATTACCTCCAGTAATCGGTATCGGACTTGCCAATTACTTCAGCAGAAAAAGCAGGGCTAAAACGGGTAACAGTGATGAAATTTTTGAAAGCGAAGACAAAGAATGGCTGGTAAGTTATTGCAAAGATGTGTTGAAAATAGATCATTACGATTATTTTATTTTCGGTCACAGACATCTGCCATTGGATATTCAATTGAATGAAAACAGCAAGTACGTCAACCTTGGCGATTGGATAAAATATTT
>CANHLV010000150.1 GCA_947461495.1 Chitinophagaceae bacterium | reverse complement strand
TCATTAAATGAAGATGCAATTTTAACTTCTGCAGGCGCATTAGAAAAAATTGCTGTTTGCAGAGTGAATAGCCTGATGAAAGCAGTTGATGATTTGCATTTGAATGGCATTAAAGTTTTCGCCAGTGAGATGACTGCTGAAACCAAAATAACAAAACTCGATTTTACAGAACCATGTGCCATTGTAATGGGAGGTGAAGAGCATGGCATTTATCCTGCTTTGATGAAAATATGTGATGAAAAATTCGCCATCCCAATGCCGGGCGATTTTGAATCATTGAATGTTTCTGTGGCTACGGGAGTGGTTTTGTATGAGGTGTCACGACAAAGGCTTGTGTAATGTTTAAAAGGTTCAAAATGTTTAATTTGTTCAATAGGTTCAACATTTTGAACTTATTGAACCTTTGAAACCTTTTGAACTGAGTTTCCCTGATAAGCAGATAAAGTTTTTTCTTTTGTAATATGGATTTTCAACGTAAAATAAAACTCATCGAATGCCCTCGTGATGCTATGCAAGGCTGGGCGCATTTTATACCTACGGCAAAAAAGATTGAGTACATCAATGCATTGTTGAAAGTAGGTTTTGATACCATTGATTTTGGCAGTTTTGTTTCGCCTAAAGCCATCCCTCAAATGGCAGACACAAAAGATGTTTTAAAAGGATTGACACTCAATAATACTAATACAAAATTACTTGCGATTATTGCCAATACAAGAGGGGCTGAAGAAGCGGTTGTGTATGATGAGATTTCTTATTTGGGATTTCCTTTTTCAGTTTCAGAAACATTTCAACAAAGGAATACAAATGCTTCTATTGCAGATTCATTCAGTAACGTTGAATTGATTCATCATCTCTGTGTTAAAAACAGAAAAGAAATGGTGGTCTATATTTCCATGGGATTTGGAAATCCTTATGGAGATGTTTACAATGAAGAGATAGTTTTTGAGTGGGTGAATAAGCTTGTTGCGCTTGGGATAAAAACGATTTCATTGGCAGATACTGTTGGCGTCGCAACGGCTGAACAAGTAAATAAAATGACATCATATTTAATTCAACAGCTGCCAGAAATTGAAATTGGTGTTCATTTACATTCAACGCCATTAAACTGGAAAGACAAGATGGATGCTGCTTTAGAAGCTGGTTGTACAAGATTTGATGGCGCATTGAAAGGCATTGGCGGTTGTCCCATGGCCGGCGATGAACTTGTTGGGAATATGAATACAGAATTGATGTTGCCTTATCTCATACAAAAAGGATTATTAAATAATATCAATGATGCTGAATTGAAAAAAGCAATGCAGCTTGCCACTGAAATATTTATCTAAACAAAAACTGAATATGGATTTCAGATTGGAATTTATTCCCCAGCCTTTTGAATTGAAAATAAAACACAGCGAGAAGTTGTTTTTGATAGGCTCTTGTTTTACAGAACAAATTGGTGCCAAACTATCTCATCATAAATTTCGTACGATTGAAAATCCTAATGGTATTTTATTCAATCCACTAAGCATTACTCAATCCATTTCATCTTATATTTCCAACAAACAATACACTGAAGCTGATCTTTTTTTTCACAATGAAATTTGGGGAAGTTGGGATCATCACACGAAATTCTCCAGTATTCATAAAGCCGAATGTTTGAGTAAAATCAATCATTCCCAACAACAAGCGCATGATTTTTTACAACAAACAGATTGGTTGTTAATTACCTTGGGTTCTTCTTTTGTGTACATGCTCGACAAAGTAAGAGCAGTTGCCAATTGCCATAAAGTGCCTACTGATAAGTTCGATAAGATATTATTAACTGCCGAGCAAATCATGAATGAGTTGCAAATAATGATTGCGGAATTGCAGGTATTTAACCCTGGAATAAAAATCATATTTACTATCAGTCCGGTTAGGCATTTGAGAGATGGTTTTATAGAAAACAATCGTAGTAAAGCCAATTTGATAACAGCCGTTCATCAACTTACAGAGCAATGCAAAGCTGTTTATTATTTTCCAGCTTATGAATTGGTGATAGATGATTTGAGAGATTACCGTTTTTTTGCAGAAGACATGGTACATCCCAATTATCAGGCTACAAATTATGTATGGGAGAAATTTATCTATGCCTGTATTAATGAAGAGGCTAAATTGCTAATGAAAGAAATCAATTCATTAAAAGCGGCCTTTCATCACAAGCCTTTCAATCCCGAGTCCAATCAGCATAATACCTTTCTATTGACCAATTTTAAAAAGGCGGAGGAGTTGAAGCTGAAATACAATTATCTTGAGCTAGAGGATTTATTGAGTTATTTCAAAAGCGCAACAAAATGATGGTGATTTTTTAGTTTCATTTTTTAAAATATCATAACTTTCAGATTATTAAGAATTATAATTATAGCTAAACAAATTAAAAAATCAAAATTAAAAATTCAAAAAAATAAAATAGAAGAGTACTCTTTTTTTACTTTTTACTTTTAAATTTTGACTTAATTAAAAAAAATGAAAAACATCTTTTTATCAATTGCATTTACAGTTATTTCAATTTCATTAACCGCACAGCGTGTACATAAAATTACTTTTACCAACAATGGCGCCAGTACATCGTTTGGATTTTTATTGAATGAAGATGTGGTAATTAATTTAAGTCAGGATGGAAGCATGGAAAGCTGGGGCGTTGATTTATATGCATCAAGAACTGCTGATTATTTACAAAGACCATTGAAGCCTTACGAGGGCAGGGTAGAATACTATACGGAAAGAGACAACGAATCTTTCAGAGGGAAAATCAAATATATCGGCGGTACATTGATTACTTATTACGCAAATTACGATGAGAAATTTCTGATCGGAAAAATAAAAGCCATTGGTCCTATAAACATCACTTATTATTCAAGATATGACGATCCCTCATCTGAAGGAAAATTAAAAAATATCGGTCAATTAAATCTTGCTTATTATTCTAGTTTTGATAATGATGCCTACAAAGGAAAAGTAAAAACATTGGGAAATATTGGTGTAACCTATTACAATGCATTTGATGATAAGGCTTATGCAGGAAAAATAAAATCTTTAGGTCCAAACAATTATGTGTATTATTCTTCAATGGAGCAACAATATTTGAGAGGCGCATTAAAATCCGGAAATATGATTCAAGTAATGAATGGCATAACTTTTTATATCAGATAAAGTTTGATTAATGAATCCTGTCACCTCTTACTTCAGCAGAGTTCATCAATTCCTTTTCATATTTCAACCATTCTGCCCATCTGTTTCTTACTATTTTTTTATCGATATAATGTTCAGCCAGGTTAATGAATAATGTATAATGTCCTGCTTCGCTTTCCATGAATTTTCGATAGAATTTTCTCATGTATTCATCATCCATTCCTTCGCTTAATCTTTTAAAACGTTCACAACTTCTGGCTTCAATTAGTGCCATAATCAGCATTTGATCGAGAAATCTTTCCGTTGGACTGCCTCCTTTTTTTTGGAAATCTATTAATTTATTTACATACACATCTTTTCGTTGACGACCTAATTGTAAATTCCGTTTTTTTAATTCCGCCAGCACCATTCTAAAATGTCCCCATTCTTCAGTGACAATTGGACTTAATTCTTCAACCAGCAAATCTTTCTCGGGATTTTTCTGAATTAATGAAATGCAGGTTGTGGCTGCTTTTTGTTCGCAATAGGCATGGTCTGTTAAGATTTCTTCCAATTGCATTTCTGCCAGATTCACCCATCTTGGGTCTGTGGGTAATTTTAGCCCTAAAATATTTCTTGTGTGTTCACTTATTGAATCGTTCATAGCCAAAATTATCAAATCAAATTTTATTTATGAGCATTTTTTTAACAGATAGAAAACAAAGGTTTGGCGTTCGATTATTTTATTATACTTTAGCCGATAATATTAGGAGTATGCGATTGTTGTTTTTTTTCATAACGGCTTTAATTACAGTGAGTTTATGCTATATTTTAGATACACGTGCTGTAATGAAATTACCATTGGGTAAATTCTTATCTCCACAAGAGGGGATATGGCAAAATGCGGAAGCGATTGATCATGATTTTTCAGGTGATTTTTATTTTGAAAATTTACATGGTAAAACTGAAGTTTTTTTTGATGAAAGATTGGTGCCTCACGTTTTTGCCGACAACGAAAATGATGCGTATTTTGTTCAGGGTTTTTTGCATGCCAAATTTAGGTTGTGGCAAATGGAGTTGCAAGCTTATGCAGCGGCTGGCAGAGCAAGTGAACTGATTGGTGATAGAGCAGTTAACCATGACCGAGAGTTCAGAAGATTAGGAATGGTGTATGCTGCAGAGAATACTTTGCATGCTGTTGAGAAAGACCCTGAGACAAAAGCAGTTTGCGATGCTTATACTGCCGGAGTAAACGAATATATTCATTCATTAACTGCATCAAGTTTACCATTAGAGTATAAGTTATTGGGTTTGGTACCGGAAGATTGGAGTAATTTAAAATCTGCTTTGTTTCTAAAGTATATGTCTTACGATTTGTCTGGTCATGAACGTGATTTTGA
Organism: Chitinophagaceae bacterium; assembly: GCA_947461495.1. Taxonomy (GTDB): domain Bacteria; phylum Bacteroidota; class Bacteroidia; order Chitinophagales; family Chitinophagaceae; genus Ferruginibacter. The sequence goes on along the minus strand of CANHLV010000150.1, from coordinate 737 downwards.
AATGACGGCTGCAAAATCTTTCTTCAATAAAACGGATTTTGATTTGTTGTTTCCAGCATTTCAAGATTCAACTGATCCAATCATACCAAAAGATTCTGCCTATATAGCCGCAAAAATACATCCCATAGCACCATTGGATGTGGATTCAGTTTATTTCAATTTTATAAAAGACACTAATTCAATTCCCATAGAGATTAATAAACCTAATCCAGAAAATGGCAGTAACAACTGGGCTGTAAGTGGTGCCAAAACAAAAACCGGTGCGCCGATACTTTGCAACGATCCACATTTAGGATTGAATCTTCCTTCACTTTGGTATGAAATCCAAATCTCTGTTCCTGGTTATAACGCTTATGGTGTGAGTTTCCCTGGGGCCCCTGGTGTAATAATAGGTTATAACGACAGTTGTGCATTTGGTTTTACCAATGGCGGGAGAGATGTAAGAGATTATTATGAAATTAAGTTCAAAGATGAAACCAAATCTGAATATTGGTTTGATAGTGCTTGGGTTAAAACCAACAAAAGAATTGAATGTATTAAAGTTGCCGGTAAGGCTGATGTATATGACACTGTCGCATACACGAAGTTAGGACCTGTAATGTATGATGTTTCTTTTTCAGGCAGATCAAAATCAGATAAAGCTTATGCGGTAAGATGGACGGCGCACGATACCAGCAATGAATTCAAATTCTTTTATTTGCTGGATAGAGCGGAAAATTACAATGATTATTTAAATG
>CANHLV010000149.1 GCA_947461495.1 Chitinophagaceae bacterium | reverse complement strand
GTTACAGAAAATGAAGGCAATGCAAGATTGAGCTGCTCATTTCCAAACACTCACATTGTTGTGGTGGGGATTGAAAAAGTTATCCCTTCAATGAATGATCTGGCTTTGTTCTGGCCTTTACTGAGCACTTTTGGAACAGGGCAACAAATGACAGTTTATAACACCATTGTAACCGGACCCCGACAACCCAAAGAAGTTGATGGCCCTAAAGAAATGTATGTGATATTGCTTGACAATGGCAGAACGAATATTTTAAAAAATCCAAAGCAAAGAGAAAGCTTGTATTGCATTCGTTGCGGTGCTTGTTTGAATGCTTGTCCAATATATAAAAATATTGGAGGTCATGCTTACGGCACTACTTACAGCGGACCAATTGGTAGTGTGATCACACCTCACTTACAAGGCATGAATGAATTCAAGCATTTAAGTTTTGCTTCTTCGCTTTGTGGCAATTGCACAGAAGTTTGTGCCGTTAAAATTAATCTTCACGAATTGTTGCTGGAAAACAGATATGAATCTGTTGAAGAAGGCAATGCCGATATCACTGAAAGAATTGCCTGGAAAGCATGGAAATTAGCGAGCACACATAGAAAGCTGATGAACCTCGCAAGTGGAAAAATGAAAAATAAAGTCGTCAATAAAATGTTTACTGCATGGACCAAAACCAGAGGCGAACTGCATTTCAGCGATAAATCTTTCAACCAGCTTTGGAAAGAAAGACGAACAAAATAATTTGCATTTTTTAATCAGCTCAAGCCGGATTTAAAATTTATGCTCACCATTTATTCAGAACATACTTCTCCCCGACTTGAATATATCTGCAATGTATTGTTTAAAGAACAATTAGGAATAGATTTCAAGATTACTAAGAATGATTCTGAACTCAAGGATAATTTCACCATTAACTACTCAAACCAACGGTTAACTATAAACGCCTTTCAAATCATTCCGCATGGTTTACTTTTTGAAAACAACATTCAAGAACAAGAGATAGACGTTTTTCGTTTCAAGAGTTTTATCAAAGAAAACAAAAAAGAAATTGCGTTTTTCAAAAACCCATTATCTGATTTTCCTTTTGATATTTTTAGTGCTGCTTTTTATCTGTTGAGTCGTTATGAGGAATATTTGCCTTATGAAAAAGACAGCTATGGTCGCTTTTCTCATAAACAATCGCTTGCGTATCAAAATGAGTTTTTAGAAATACCATTGGTCAATATTTGGATTCAAGAGTTGAAACAAGCGTTGATACTAAAATTTAAAAGTATTGAATTTAAAGAACCTAAATTCAAAACCATATTGAGTTATGATATTGATATAGCTTGGTCTTACAAGAATAAAGGGTTATTAAGAAACATTGGAGGGTTTTTAAAAAACTTTGATGTAGACAGATTGAAAGTCATGTTGGGTTTGAAAAAAGACCCTTTTGATGCTTATGAATTCATGGATGGTTTGCATAAAAATATCCATACAGAAATTATTTATTTTTTTCTGGTTGCGCAAAGCATCAGCAAATACGACAAGAATATTTCTCCTGAGAACAAGCAGATGAAACAGCTGATTGCATCCACTTCTGCAAAATACAAAGTCGGTTTGCATCCTTCTTGGAAGAGTAATAATTATCAGACTATTCTTAACAATGAAAAAGAAGCATTAGAAAATATCTCTGGTAAAAACATCTCCGGTTCCCGTCAGCATTATATTCAATTTCGTTTGCCCGAAACTTTTGAGCATTTAATTAATGTAGGAATTAAGAAAGATTACAGCATGGGATATGGAAGTATCAATGGTTTCAGGGCTTCATTCGCGGGAAGTTTTTACTGGTATCATTTGAAAAAAGAACAAACAACTTCACTTAGATTGTTTCCTTTTTGTTTTATGGATGCCAATAGTTTTTATGAGCAATTTCAGGATGTTGCAACTACATCGATGGAACTCATGCATTACAAAAATGAATGTCAAAAAGTAAATGGATTGTTTGTTTCCATTTTTCACAATAATTTTTTGGGAACTGATAAGCAGTTTTCAGGATGGGCAGCTATGTATGCTGAATTTATATCTCAGCTTCGGTAATCATATCTTCTTTGTCTCTTCTCACACTATAGTTTACAAGATAAACACCAATCAACGTGATGATGGTTCCAATAACAATGGATATGGTGAGTTTTTCTTTCAATATTATAGCTGCAATGATCATGGCCACAATTGGATTGATATAGGCATATAAAGATGAAATGGCTACAGGCAATCGTTTCAATGAATAAATAAACGCGATGAAGCTGATAACAGACCCGATAACAACTAAATATGAAATAGAAAGCCATGTCTTAACTGAAATTGCTGTCAATGGAATAGGATCTTGTGCGATATGGGCGAAGACAAATAACATGGCTGACCCTATCACCATCTGCCATCCCATTCCAAAGTATGGATCAACTGAAAGATGATGCCTCGACAAAAACACTGTGCCTAAACTCCAGGATAACATGGCAATAATAGAAAGTATCAAACCGAAAAATAAATTTGGATCTACATGCGTAAACATATTTTCATAAAACACAAAACCCACACCCCCGATTCCGATTAACAAGCCTACAAAAGTCAAAACCGAAACATCTCTTTTCTTATAGAAAATCCATTCAATCAACACTACTGATAATGGATATAATGCACCAATCAGAGAGGCCAACCCTGTTGGTATGTATTTTAATCCCCATGTGCTTAAGCCATTTGCCGACAAAAACATCAACGCAGACATAACGGCAATGGATTTAAAATCTTTTACTGTTGGTAATGGCGATTTTTTTACCAATAAAAAATAGCTTAAAAAGATAGTGCCAGCTAAAAACTGTCTGATGTAAGTAAGTTGCAGCGCAGGTATTTCAGATATAGCAATCTTACTGGCAACCCATGAAGTACCCCATAGTATAGAAGTTGCCGTTAGTGCGAGGTATGCTTTACCGTTGGGTTGTTTGTTTTGCAATGTTATTAGGCCCCCTTAGTCCCCCAAAGGGGGATTTTGATTATGTTTTGTTGGTTATCCTTCTTTATTACCTATTCTTATTTTCTTATTATTTATTTTTTCGCCACCACAAAGTTTCACGAATTCGTTTCACGCAAAGCTCTCAAGGGAGCAAAGCCGCGAAGGTGTTTTCATTTCCCCCTTCGGGGAATCAAGGGGGCTGCCACTTCCTTATTCCTTATTCTTACTTTCTTATTTATTATTCCCAACTACGCAACGACCTTTAAGGAGACATTGCTGAAAACGAGAGCCCTATCTAGCATATCCAGCCTATCAAGCTTATCCAGCTTATCCACCTAGTGCTTAAAATGCCTCTGCCCCGTAATAGCCATTACCAAATTATGATCCTTGCAATAGTTAATAGAATCAGCATCTCTGATGGAACCGCCGGGTTGAATATAAGCTTCGATTCCTGTTGCATGAGCGATTCTTACACAATCATCAAAAGGAAAAAATGCATCACTTGCCAACACGGCACCTTTTAAATCAAATTGGAATTGATGTGCTTTTTCAATTGCATGACGCAATGCATCGATACGACTTGTTTGTCCGCAGCCTTTACCAATCAGTTGTTTGTTTTTGATTAAAGCAATAGCGTTACTTTTTAAATGCTTACAAACCAAGTTGGCAAAAATCAAATCTTCTTTTTCATGTTGAGTAGCCACTCTTCCGCCCTCTTCTTTCCATTCTGTAAAATTGCCTTTGTCATTTTCTTGCATCAGTACGCCGTTGAGTAAAGATTTGATTTGAAAATCAGGCAGCTTATAATCACGAAGTTGTAATAAGATTCTGTTTTTCTTTGATTTTAAAATTGACAACGCTTCATTGTTGAAAGAAGGTGCAATTAACACTTCAAAAAACAATTCATTAATGGCAGTGGCTGTTGACTCATCAATTTCTGCATTACAAACCAATACACCACCGAAAGCACTTTCAGGATCTCCGGCCAAAGCCAGATCCCATGAAGCTTTCACTGAAACTCCCTGAGCAACACCACAAACGTTGGTATGTTTAATAATAGCAAATGTAGTAGCGTCAAACTCTTTAATGATTTGAATAGCCGCATCTACATCCACTAAATTATTGTAAGAAAGTTCCTTGCCATTTAATTGCGTAAACACTTCATTAAGGCTACCATGAAATGAAGCCGACTGGTGCGGGTTTTCACCATAACGCAAAACTCTTTTTTCTTTGTTGAATGGGGTAACAAATGCTGATTGATTGAAATAATTTGAAATCGCATTGTCGTAATGACTGCATACATCAAAGGCTCTTACTGCAAAATATCTTCTTTGTTCGTAAGTAGTTTGTGCTTGTTGATTAGAAAGTATTTCATTCAATAAAACATACTCATCTTTAGAAGCGACAACCGTTACATCTTGGTGATTTTTTGCTGCGGCACGAATCATGGATGGACCGCCAATGTCAATCTTTTCAATGATTGAACTTTCATCACCATCAGTTTTTCCTTCAAAACTTTTCACCGTTTCTTCAAAAGGATACAAATCCACAATTACCAAGTCAAATTCAGGAATCTGGTATTGTTGCATTTCCTGTTGATGGGTTTCATCAGAACGCTTGCCTAAAATACCGCCAAACACCAATGGGTGCAAGGTTTTTACACGACCACCTAAAATAGAAGGAAAGCCGGTAAGATTTTCAACCGGAATACAAGGCACGTTTAATTTCTCAATAAAATCTCTGGTGCCGCCGGTGCTGTAAATCGTTACACCTTGTGTATGTAGTGTGTTAACAATAGATTCCAAACCATCTTTATAAAAAACAGAAATAAGTGCTGATTTAATTTTTTTCATTTGATAAATGCAAAGTCAAAATTTAAAAGTAAAAATTCAAAATTGATGATGGTTTATCTTTTTACTTTTGACTTATTGATTTTTAATTTTTACAACAAACGCTCCATCATCTTGTACCGTAAAGCAGTGCAAATGTAGTGAGTCGCACTCTTTTTTCCACTTGGATATTTTCCACAAACTATTAGATGCAGCAAAAATTATTTTTTGACATTTGATTTTTTCAGTGATGTCGATAATGTTGAATTTTGGATTGCCCGTAAGTAGCAAATAATCAACACGCAAAAGCGTATCAACATTGAATGGCGAGTTGATTATAGCCATTCTCTTCCCGTAAAAGTTGAGTATTACATTATTATTATCATTTGATATTGAACTGGATTTGTCTGGTTTTACACGAAAATATTTTCGCGTTGATGTTACATAAAAATTAAGTGATG
>CANHLV010000148.1 GCA_947461495.1 Chitinophagaceae bacterium | reverse complement strand
GAAGGTCTTCGTTATAACAATATAGTATTTGCAACAGATGCTGATGTCGATGGTATGCATATTCGATTATTGTTAATGACATTCTTCTTGCAATTCTTCCCTGATTTGGTAAAAAATGGACACGTCTATATTTTAGAAACGCCTCTGTTCAGGGTGAGAAATAAACAGGAAACCATTTATTGCTACGATGAAACGGAGAAACAAGCAGCCATGAAAAAGCTAGGAGCTAAGCCTGAAATAACCCGATTTAAAGGATTGGGTGAAATCAGCCCAGATGAATTTGCACGTTTCATTAGTGTTGACATGAAATTACAACCTGTAATCATGGAGCAAGGTGAGCATGTTCAAAATCTCCTTGAATATTATATGGGAAAAAACACACCACAACGTCAAGATTTCATTATTGAAAATTTGAAAGTTGAATTGGATTTAATAGAAGAAAATATCAAAGCATAATTTAAAAAAAATGATTCATATAGTTTTTAACGAGCCGGATGTAGCAAGACTTAAAGAAGCCATAAGTCTAGATGAAAGTTTAACCGGCGAAGTAATGTTAATCAGAGATGATTTAGCTGTAGGGCCTTTGGAAAATATTTACAGTCAGGAGGGTATAGATTTCCGTAAGCAATGGTGGCATACCGTCCTAGAAGGCGGTGATTATGAAAATAAAATCTCAGCTCACAGTGATGATAATGACACAGCAAAATGGTTGGTAGAAAAAATGCAAGAATCAGAGAATGAAGTCATTTGGATTTGGGCTGCCCAGAACAAACATGATGTATGTGGTTATTACTGGCTCTTACCTTTCATGAAAGAATTCCAGAGCAGGGTGATGATTTTATATTTGAACAATTTGCCTTTTATCAATGAGAAAGGAAATATATTTTACCCAACTTGGTTGTCAGAAATTCCTGCAAAAGAATTTTTGAAAGCAAAAAAACTAGCAAGAGAAATTACGTTGAGTGAGTTTGAAGTTGACCCTGATGAATGGACAAAAATATGTGCTGAAAATAAAGGTGTGAGAATATTGGAAGGGGGTAAGAAACTCATACAATATGACTATGAATTTTATGATTCGGAATTGAAGAAATTCATCATGCCTGATTGGCAAAAAGCCGGTAAAATCATTCACAACTTTTTATCTAAATCTAAGGAAACTACCGGGGATGCCTACCTGCTATGGAGATTTAAAGTAATGATTGCCATGGATCAGTTTGATGTGCAGGGCAAAGTTGCCAACATGAAAGATTTTGAAATTAAATATCGTACCAAAGCTGAATAAAAAAGAATACTTAGAAATTAATGGCTACAAAGAAAACAAAAGAAGAATATTCGCATAGCGAAAAAGGCGTTAGTGGTCAATATAAGACCTGGTTTTTGGATTACGCGAGTTATGTAATCTTGGAAAGGGCTGTGCCTGCAGTTGAAGATGGCCTTAAACCAGTGCAACGTAGGATTTTACATGCCATGAAAGAAATGGATGATGGTCGTTACAACAAAGTAGCAAACATCATTGGGCAAAGTATGCAGTATCATCCTCATGGTGATGCTAGTATTGGAGATGCGATAGTTAATCTCGGACAAAAAGATTTACTTATTGACACTCAGGGAAACTGGGGTGATGTACGTACAGGTGATGATGCGGCTGCACCAAGATATATCGAGGCACGTTTGAGTAAATTCGCTTTGGAAGTGGCTTTCAATGCAAAGACCACCAATTGGCAATTAAGTTACGACGGTCGTAAAAACGAACCCGTAACCTTACCGATGAAATTTCCATTACTATTGGCTCAGGGTGCTGAAGGTATTGCTGTTGGCTTGGCAACTAAAATTTTACCTCACAATTTTTGTGAACTGATTGAAGCTTCTATAAAAGCATTACGTGGACGTAAATTTGAAATTTTTCCTGATTTTCAAACAGGCGGCACCATGGATGCCAGTAATTACAATGATGGCAAAAGAGGAGGAAAAGTAAGAGTAAGAGCTACTATTGAAGAGCAAGACAAAAAAACACTGGTCATCAGAAGTGTTCCTTACGGAGTTACAACAACTCAATTGATGGAGAGTATTGTAAAAGCCAATGATCAAGGAAAGATTAAGATTAAAAAAGTAATGGACCATACTGCCGCCGATGTAGAAATCATCATCGAATTGGCTGCAGGCATTTCTCCTGATATTACAATCGATGCTTTATATGCATTCACAGATTGTGAAGTTAGTATTTCTCCTAATGCCTGTGTAATTGTAGAGCAGAAACCTCAGTTTCTTACCGTTACGGAATTATTAAAAATTTCTGCTGAAAACACCAAAGAACTATTAAAAAGAGAGCTGGAAATCAAACTGGCAGAACTTCAAGAAAAATGGCATTATACTTCACTTGAAAAAATATTCTTCGAAGAAAAAATATACAAGGAACTCGAAAAGAAGCATGAAACCTGGGATAAAGTTATATTGGCTATTGACAAAGCTTTCGAGCCATTCAAAAAGAAATTAAAAAGAGAAATTACAAGAGAAGATATTTTAAAACTCACTGAGAAGCCTGTACGAAGAATTTATAGACTCGACATCGATGAATTAAATGACCAAATAAAAGGTCTTGAAGCTGAAATCAAACAGGTAAAACATGATTTGCAAAATTTGGTTGATTATGCGGTAGCCTATTATGAAAATCTGTTAAAGAAATACGGTAAGGGAAGAGAGCGCAAAACTGAAATCAAATTGTTTGATACCATTCAAGCAAAGACTGTAGCTATAGCCAATACAAAGCTTTATGCCAATTTCGCTGATGGATTCATTGGTACTTCATTGAAAAAAGATGAATTTGTATTAGAATGCAGTGACCTAGATGATATCATCGCTTTTACCAAAGGGGGGACCATGAAAGTAGTTCGTGTAGCAGATAAAGTATTTATTGGTAAAGACATACTACACGTTGCATTGTTTCAAAAAAATGATGAGCGTACTACTTACAATATGATTTATCTAGATGGTAAAACAGGAGTGAGTTTCGCCAAGCGTTTTAACGTTACCAGCATCACAAGAGAAAAAGAATATGATTTAACCAAAGGTTCTGAAAGAAGTAAAGTTCATTATTTTTCGGCTAACCCTAATGGTGAGGCTGAACAAGTTAAAATCACTTTAAGTCCAAACTGCAGCGCCCGTAATAAAGAGCTAGATTTTTATTTTGAAGAATTGGAAATAAAAGGAAGAAGTAGTATCGGAAATCAAGTAACTAAATATCCGGTTAAATCCGTAAAATTCAAAGAGGCCGGTAAATCAACTTTAAGTGCCAAGAAAATGTGGTTTGATGATAAGTTTGGCAGATTGAATACTGAAGAAAAAGGAGATTATTTAGGCATGTTTGATGCAGAAGACAGAATTTTGGTTATTTACAATGATGGAAATTACGAAATCACCGATCAGGAGTTGACACAGCGTTTTGATCCTGAGAAAGTATTACTGATTGAAAAATATAGTGCTGAAAAAATAATTTCAGCTATTTATCTGGATAATGAAAAGTTACAGTATAACATCAAGCGTTTCAAAATTGAAACAACTACATTAAATTCTAAATTCTTTTTTATCAAGGAAGGCAAAGAAAATTATGTTGAAGCTGTTACTACTGTTGCATCTCCTGTATTAAAAGTTCAAACCGGCAGAGGGCAGCAAATTAATGTGAAGAAATTTAAAGTTGCAGACTTGGTAGAAGTTATGGGGTGGAAGGCCGCAGGTGCAAAACTTGTTGATTTTTCAAAATCTGTTGAAATGGAATGGGAAGAGAAGAAATCAAAAGAAGACAATCAAGGTGAATTGTTTTAGATAAATAAAATTTTATTCATTAGTAAATAGTAAGACTTTACATTTTTTGTGAGCCTTCTTTGTTATTTCCTAATGAAAAATTTGTATCAGAATTTTTTCTTTGCGGTTAATATTTTGTGCATTATTATTTTTTTTCAAGTTACTTGTTTCTAATAAGTTTGTGACCCTCTCTCCTCAAGAAATATCTGTAAAAAAAACTCACTATTTATTACAATGAAAAAATTGTTGTTTCATTCATTAACCGTATTTCTTTTGATGCTATGGGTACTTGATAGTCATGCTCAGGAAGTTTATAATCTAACCGAAAAAAATATAAATCAACAGTTTCAATTTAAATCTAAACGTCAAGAACGCAAAGCCATTAAGGAAAGAAAAAGAGAGATGGAAGAGGAGGAAGAAAATGAAGAATATGACGGTCCGGATAAAGCGGCTCTATTTGAGTTTGAGAGAACTAAAGATCCCGCAACCGGAAAAGTACCTAGAGAGCGTTTATTGGATGCGATAACATTTACCAAACAATCCAGAAATGATGTGCTAATGGGAAGGATTCCAGCCACAACGGCCATTTCATTATCTTGGAATGAGCGAGGTCCCAGTCGAGATGCTGTTGGTGCCAGCAACGGTAATTCCAGAGCAAACAGCGGCATTTCGTCAGGCCGAGTCAGAGCTGTAATGGTTGATTCAACAGATCTTACTTACAAAACGGTTTGGGTAGGTGGAGTAGATGGAGGTTTGTGGAAAACAACAGATATAACTGCTTCTCCTGCAAACTGGTCTTTGGTTAATGACTATCTCAGTAACTTGGCTATCACAGATATTTGTCAGGATCCTACCAACTATAATACAATTTATTTTTGCACAGGAGAGGCGTATTATAATGCAGATGCAGTTAAGGGAAATGGTGTTTATAAAAGTACGGATCGCGGTAATACTTGGACTCAGTTGAGCACTACTTCTGCATATGGTTATTGCACAAGAATTTTATGTGATTATCAAGGTAATATATATCTTGCTACAAGTGGTAATGGCTTATTACGTTCTGTTGATGGAGGGAATAATTGGACAACGATAACGCCAACCGGATTGAGCAATAGAATTTGTGATCTTGAAATCAGCTCAACTTCAGGTCCGGGTAGATTACATGTTGTAGCAGGAATTTTTACTGCACAAGCATATCGTTATACAGATATTCCGGTTACAGTAAGTGCCGGAACTTGGACTGCACCAACAACTCCATTTCCTACTTACAACATGCGAGCTGAAATTGCAGTACAAGACAATGTGCTCTATGCATTACCTGCAGATGCTACTTATCAGGTACCTACCATTTATAAATCAACAGATGGTGGTAACATTTGGACTGCAACTGCTGCACAACCCGCTTCTGGATGGGCAAGTGGTCAGGGTTGGTATGCTTTATCCATTGATATTAATCCGTCAAACACTAATCAAGTAAT
>CANHLV010000147.1 GCA_947461495.1 Chitinophagaceae bacterium | reverse complement strand
TTTGATATGATCCATGATAATCTTTGCAGGATCAAGCTTTTCTGGTGCGGGAGCATGATGTTCAACAGAACCCGGTTCTGTAGTATGTTCCTGCGAAATTGCAGGGAATGAAAACATCAATAAAAAAAGCCCGAAAACGGCTACCAATATATGTTTGAGGAGCTTTGCTGCCATATGAATCCCTAATTTTGGCGCAAAGATAAGGCCATAAGGGTAAATACTGAAATTATAAGGGATATTTCTCTGTTTTTTACTGTCCAAAAAACCTATTCTAGTCTTTCAACCTTTTAAATGGTAGAAAAGAAATTAATACCAATTTTAACCCTAGATTTTTGTATAATATCAACCTGATAACTTTTTTGTTTCGAAGAATTTCATTGGTCGATTAAGATATTCGACGAGTTTAAAGCGAGTCTCTAACTCGTGTCAACTGTGTTTTATACAACTGACTGTAATGTCCTTTTATTTGCAACAAATCCTCATGAGTACCCATCTCTCTGATTTCCCCTTTTTCCATTACCATTATATTGTCTGCTTTTCTGATGGTGCTTAATCTATGGGCTATCACAATTGAGGTTCTTCCTGCAATTATTTTTTCAATCGCTTTTTGTATCAGCATTTCACTTTCAGAGTCTATGGATGAAGTGGCTTCGTCTAAAATCAGTATTGCAGGATTAAATAATATCGCTCTTACAAACGATAGTAATTGTCTTTGACCCATTGATAATGTAGCACCACGCTCCATCACATTGAAATCATAATCTCCAGGTAATTTCATAATAAAGTCATGAATGTCAATCATTTTAGCCGCCTCAATAACTTGTTCTTTTTTTATTTCAGGATTTCTCAATGTGATATTTTCCATGATGCTACCACTAAATAAAAAAACATCCTGAAGCACTACGGCAACCTGACTTCTCAATAAGTCAAGTTCGATTCGATTGATATCCATTCCATCTATGTTGATTCCTCCTTTTTGTATTTGATACAACCTGTTGATTAAACTTATAATTGTTGTTTTGCCACTTCCTGTATTTCCAACTATAGCCAGTGTTTTCCCCTGTGGCACTACAAACGAAATATCTTTTAACACAAATTGATTTTCATTATATCCAAACCACACATTTTTAAATTCAATATTCCCTTTAAATCGATGTGAATCTTCGAGTTGATAATTGTGGTGATGGCCAACCGGCGTGAAATCAGGATTATCTATCACTTTAAATACTCGTTCACTGGCTATCATTCCCATTTGTAACACGTTAAATTTATCAGCAATCATTCTCAATGGCCTGAATAATAAATTCAGACATAGAATAAATGAAGTGATGATGCCGGCAAGATGTGCTGATGAAGATGGCGGCATATTGATTGATTGTTGTGCTGCCCACCACACTAGTAACCCAATACTTAATGCTGATACTAATTCTACGACCGGGAAAAATACCGAGTATGCAAATATGGCACTGATATTGGCATTTCTGTGCTCTTTGTTGATTTCATTAAATTTTCTTTGCTCTATTTTTTCAACTGCAAAAGCCTGAACCAACGCCATTCCTGAGATATGTTCCTGAACAAATGAATTCAATTGAGATACAGCGTTTCTTACTTTTATAAAAGATTTATTTACCGACTCTTTGAAGATGTAGGTCGCCACTAACAAGATTGGAAATGGCAATAAACAAACTAATGTTATTTGCCAGTCTGTGTAAAACATATATATTAAAACTGAAACAATAGACAGTATATCTGCAATAATAGGAATGAGACCATCACTGAAAATATCATTAACAGATTCAATGTCATTGATAGTCCTAGTTGTTAATGTACCAATTGGTGTTTTATCAAACTGCCTAAGATTTAATTGAAGGATTTTGGTATATGTTTCATTTCGTAAATCTCTGACAACAAGCTGACCTAACTTTGCGGTTGAATAAGTAAAATAAAAACGTGAGACAGTTTCAATGAGCAATATAAGAATTTGAATGATGGTGATTTCAATGATAAAACCTCCTGGTCCATGTATAAAATTAGCAGTTGCATTTTCACTCAGACCTTTGTTGATGGTCAATTGTATCAATATTGGTCTTAGCGGTGCTATCACAGCAAGAAAAACAGACAAAAACAAAGCAATAATCAAATTATTGCGATAAGGTTTAGTCAAAACTAATACCCGTTTTAACAATGACAGGTTGAAGATTTTTTTTTCTGATGAACGTTTAAACATAGGTGATTGATTGAGCACGCACTACATTGATTCCATTCGTTTATTGTATGCTTTAATAAAAATAGCTCCAAGATTTTTGTAGGGTGGTATATAACTTTCCCAGCTTTCTTTGACTGATTTATTTTTGTCTTGCGAAAAAAGCTGTGTTAGGTTGCGCCACATATCTTTCCATACTATTTTATCACTATTTAACAACGTCTGATTGAGGTATGTCATGATTGGTTTGTTAATATCACCGGCACCAATTTCCTTTGTTGAAATAATATGAGCATCCGGTGAAATCTCAAGAATTTTATTTAAATTTTTATACCCTCCGCAGGAACCCAGCAAAACAATTTTTGCGTTCACAGGCATTCTGCTGATGGTTCCAGGCAACCAATAGCTGTGGCCACGATGTATCACAATATTTGGATAAAGTTGGTTTTCTTCGAGATATGCATTCAAATGAACCTGAGCACTGTCATCCAGATTGGCATCATAATCGAGTGGCAAATTTGCGAAGATCCATACATTGCCTTTCAATGATTTGATTTCTACCCATTCGGGCTTTTTAATGATATTCCATTCTTTTGGTGAAAAAGAATTTAAAAATGGGGTGAAATACAATTTGCCATCTTCATCTCCATAAAAAAATACCTGTTGTACAATTCTTCCACTATCATCTTCCAGTGTTTTTTTATCTATTTCATAAATAGAAGGAATATTGGCAATTGATGTTAAGTTGATATGCTTGCTGCTATCTGATGAAAGAAAAATATTTTTTAGCAAATTGTAAACGACTGCCCCTTTTACATTGTTGTCATTCAAATTCTCAGCTTCATTTTCCATTACATAATTAAGAATAGAATTTTTCAATACCGGGTTATTGATACTGCTGTATGAGTCTGCTACATCTGTTGCATCTTCCATACTGCCGGATTTATCCAGATTGGCTACAAAAGCTTTCATTAACACTTCAGAACTTTGGGCTGGCATATTTCTTAGGAAGGTATCAAGGCGATTATAGTTTGCCGACATTTTAATGAACTTTTTAAAAAAATCAAATTTCACATTCAATAAAAGTGAATCACATCTTGGTTTTGAACCCAATTTCTGAAGCATTCTATTAAAACTATGTTTGAAGCTTGATGTATAAATATCATTTTCTCCCAAAACAATCATGTAATAGATTTCGGTTGCGGAAAGCGAATCGATTGCTTTCATCCTGATGTTCAAATTATTTTCATTGTGCAGATTATTTATAGGAGTAATAAAATGTCTAATGGCTCTATCTTTTAACACCTCCCTTAATCCATTGGGTCCAAACATAGCAATTGGCGTGTCTTTAGCTGTCGAACTTAACCTTCGAAAATAAGCTGTTTCAGTTTTTACAAGTAATTTATAATACCCGATACTATCATAACTGTCTTCGCCATTACCTACATATTTTCTGATTTGCTCTACATTTGTTTTCCCGGATAATAATTCATCAAGAAAAGGAAAATACAGCAAAGCACTAGGTGTTTGACTGAGTCTGGCAACGATTTTAACCAATTCGTTTTTACTTTCATGAATCAATTTTCCTTCTGGTGTATTTATAGATTGAGCATAAGTGTATAATTGAGCCGGATTATACAAACAAGCAATGCCAAGCAGACTGTCGGCAAAATATTCCTCAGCATAATTTCGGATAGTAGTTAAAATAATCTCAGGATGTAATGTGCAATATTTAAAATAAACTAGTTTTTGTGCTTCTTTAAACCCGACATTATCCGCAAAAACCTCTGTATTGATTTTCGCAATATTATAATTCATCGACTTTATGAAAGGTACAATACTAGCATCTGTTTCCTGCGTCATAAAAATATCAGTGAAGTTTTCTACCAGCAAGGGAAATTCACTGGGATTGATTTCCTTTTTTTTTAGTGCTATTCTAAATAATCTCAACTCTGATTCTATGTAACCAAGAAATCTAATTTTATCATTATTTTTTTCGATATTATTATTCTTTTCAACCCATTCTTGCAACGCATCAATTTTTCTAAATAAAATATCAGTAACCATTAAGTTTATATCCTCATTGTCACCAATCCGCATCATATTGTCTAGCTTTCCATCCAACCGATCGCACTGCTTTTGTTCATTGTTAATTTTATCATGAAAAAATTGTCTGTACACGGGAATCAAAACTGTATCAGACATAGCATTGGCAAGCTCGGAACTTAGCAGCCCAAGCAATAAAATCAAAAATAATTTTATTTTCTTCGCCATAAAAAAACAATACTGCAATTTAACGCTAACCCTTTAAATTATACCTAAAATAAACTTTTCGTAAGCAAATGCCTTAACAATTTAATAATACAATAACTTATTTGTTAATGATGTATCGTATTCGTGAAATGTTAATTTTGCTAAACTTCATTTATGAATCCTTTTATAAAGATATTAATTGCAGATGATGAACCGGATATTCTGGAAATTCTGAAATTCAATCTTGAAGCGGAAGGTTTTGTAGTTTATACCGCCAAGAATGGAGTTGAAGCTATTGAAAAAGCGAAAGTCAACAAGCCTGATTTAATCATACTCGATATTATGATGCCTGTT
Source organism: Chitinophagaceae bacterium (assembly GCA_947461495.1). Classification (GTDB taxonomy): domain Bacteria; phylum Bacteroidota; class Bacteroidia; order Chitinophagales; family Chitinophagaceae; genus Ferruginibacter. The sequence goes on along the minus strand of CANHLV010000147.1, from coordinate 466 downwards.
AAAAATGGTATTGACACTTGCCAACAACTGAGGAATATGCCCGAATTCAAAAATACAATTATCACTTTTCTAACTGCAATAAGCGACGATATAACTGAAGTAAAAGGTTTGGAAACAGGGGCAGATGATTTTATTAAAAAACCGGTTAAACCGGCAGTACTGATCAGTAAAGTCAATTCTTTATTAAGAAGACTCGGAACTGAAAACCAAACAGACGACATAACCATAGGAGATCTAAAAATCAACAGAGAAAAATATTCAGTGGTTTTTAAAGAAAAGGAAATTACGTTGCCCAGAAAGGAATTTGAATTACTCTCCCTGCTGGCATCAAAACCAGGCAAAGTATTTCTACGTAACGAAATTTTAAGTCAAATATGGGGCACCGAAGTCATTGTAGGTGATAGAACGATTGATGTTCATATCCGCAAAATCAGACAAAAATTAAACCTTGATTGCATTACTACCG
>CANHLV010000146.1 GCA_947461495.1 Chitinophagaceae bacterium | reverse complement strand
TGCTGCTAAGAAGAAGTAATCTTCGATTGTTTGCAAAAGCAAATGATATTGTCCCGGTTTTTTACCGGGACTTTTTTTTATCTACAACCCGCTTCTACTATAGCTCTTAATACAAAATTATTTCAAGAGTATTGCGTTTATCGCCTACCATTGAAAGGTGGACTAGCAGATAAAAGCTCAACATTTAAATCGATTTTTTTGTTGTCTTATTTTTAATAATATTGTCAAATCAAATCACTGACATATTTTAATATTAATCATTTCCTTTTGTATATTTTTGATTTATGGATAATTATCAAATAGCAGACGCACTTTCATTGCTTGCCAAACTAACAGACATTCATGGTGAAAATTCATTTAAAGCAAAATCATACTCATCTGCAGCATTTGCGATTGAAAAATTAACGGTACAACTTCATGAAATGCCAAAAGAAAAAATATCGGTATTAAATGGAATCGGAGTTTCTACTGCTCAAAAAATCATTGAATACATTGAAACTGGAAAAATAAATGCACTTGAAGATATCATTTCAAAAACGCCCAAAGGGATTATTGAAATGATCAGCATTAAAGGAATCGGTCCTAAAAAAATAAATACCATTTGGAAAGAAATGGAAATTGAAACGATTGGCGAATTGCTTTATGCCTGCAAAGAAAACAGATTGAAATTATTTAAAGGCTTTGGCGAAAAAACACAACAAAATGTAATTGACGCCATCGAATTTTATAATAAAAACAGAGGTAGTTATTTATACGCACAAGTAGAAAATATTATAAACGAGTTCAACGAATTCCTGTCTCTTTATCTAAAAAATATTAAGTTCGAAGTAACCGGACAATTTAAACGTCAGCTGGAAATTATTGATAAAATCGAATACCTCATTCAAGCTGAGCCTGAAAAAATAGTTGAATGGCTTTCTGTTGCGCCAGGATTTACTGTTATATCAACAAATAATACTCAAATTATTTATGCTACTCCAGCAGGAATTGACCTTTGTCTTTATCCCGTTGATGAATCAGAAATAATTAAAAAATCTATATCGATAACATCTTCAACATCATTTTGGGGCGAACTGGCTAATTGCGAATCAACAAATAATGTTATTGAAAAATCTGAACAGGATTTTTTTGAAAACAGAGCACTACCCTATTTTCCATGTTTTCTTCGTGAAAATGAATCTTTAATTCAAGAATTTAAAAACAAATTGCTTCCTGATGTGATAGAAACAAGTGATATCAAAGGCATTATCCATAGTCACAGCAACTGGAGCGATGGTAGTAATACAATAGAAGAAATGGCCGAAGCCTGCATTAAACTTGGAATGGAATACTTAGTGATCAGCGATCATAGCAAGTCCGCTTTTTACGCACAAGGATTATCAGTAGAGAAAATTTATGCTCAACATAAATATATAGACGAACTCAATAAAAAATTACATCCCTTTACAATTTTCAAAAGTATCGAATCTGATATTTTAAATGATGGCAATCTTGATTATGACGACCATACATTAAAGCAATTCGACTTGGTTATTGCTTCGGTACACAGCAATTTAAAAATGAATGAAGAAAAAGCTATGATGAGATTGATAAAGGCAATTGAAAATCCTTATACAAGAATTTTGGGTCACATGACAGGCAGATTGTTATTAAGCAGACCGGGATATCCTGTTGACCATCAAAAAATCATTGATGCCTGTGCTGCCAACGATGTAGTCATTGAACTGAATGCTCATCCCAGCAGGCTTGATATTGATTGGCGACAAATTGAATATGCCAGAAATAAAAATGTTTTGATATCCATAAATCCTGATGCTCATACACTCGAGGGATTGAAAGACATCAAATACGGTGTAGCTGTCGCTCAAAAATCAATGATTACAAAAGCACAAAACCTAAGCAGTTATAATTTAATGGATATAACTTCATGGATACAAAAAAAGCGAAGCTAAATTTTACAGACCATTAATTGGCAATTTTACGAAAAATGCAGTACCCTTACCCAACTGGGTTTCAAACCATATTTCGCCTTCGCTTTGTTCTATAATTCTTTTGCACATAGCGAGGCCTAAACCGGTACCTGAAGACTTTGTAGTGAAATTGGGTGTAAAAATATTGGCCTTCACTTCTTCGCTGATACCCTGTCCGTTATCCATTATTTTTACAATAACAAAACTGCCTTCTATCTTTTCAGCAATTGTAATTTCAACAGCTCTGTAATCCGGTACTGATTGAATAGCATTCAATATCAAATTCGTGAACAACCTATTGATTTGGGTCTTATCTGCCCTAACCATTATTTTGTCAGACAATAAATGCTTGTTGATTTTTAAATTATCATCTACTTGATGAAGTAATATTACATTTCTTAACGTATCATTCAAATCGAAATCTTCTTTTTTAGGATCTCCAATATTTGCAAACTGACTGAATGCATTAGCAATGTTGCTTAAATGTTCAATTTGTTCAATTAAAGTAAGGGCAACATTTTTTGCAAGTTCTTGGATATTAGGAGAATTATTTTCAATTGACTTTTGTAAAAATTGCATACTAAGTTTCATTGGAGTCAACGGATTCTTAATTTCATGTGCAACTTGCCTTGCCATTTCTTTCCAGGCACCTTCTCTTTCTGTCTTTGCAAGTATAGCAGCACTATCTTCTAATTTGTTTACCATTTTATTGTATTCCATAACCAATGCTCCGATTTCATCATTTCTGCTCCATTTTATCTCCTCATTATTTGAACCCAAATTTATTTGTCTCATTTTTTCTGTGATAAGCGAAAAAGTTTTTGCAATTCTATCGGTTATAAAAAGAGAAGCGATTCCGGCAAGGAGAAAAATGAACGCATTTAAATTAATAATTGTAATCAAGAAGTTCGAAATTTCTTGTTTCAATATATTCTGTGAGGTAAAATATGGAATGTTTATATACGCATAATTATTGCCGTCTTTATCAAAAACAGGGATGTAATTACTAATGAAATAAAGATTTCCAATATTTTCTTTTTGAAAAAATTGTATCTCTTTTTTATGATTCAAATGAAAAAAAGCTACTGGATCCATTTTGTTTGATAATATTCCTTGATTATAGGGCAATGGTAATGATGAAATTTTGAGATTCCCATCTGTATCATATAAGTTAACATCAACTCCATGAATATCTGAAATTTCTTGAATTGCTTTTTCTAATATTTTATCATATTCTGTCATTTTGGTCACTGACGTATCATTTAAATTCCAGTTTGAATTTAAAGTTGATTTAATTTCTTTTTCCATGATCCGGATTACCTTACTTAATTTCTCACGATTACTGGATTCATATTGAATAACATAAAAAAGAATTGTTGCAAATCCAATTACGAAAAATGAAATCACACTCACAAAAATAATGGTACCATGAATCTGATTACGAATTGACAACTGCCAATAACTGAATATTTTTTCTTTTTTGAGTCTGGATATAATAAGAATATGTATGAACCACAACAAACCGGAAACCAAGAGGAATGTGCAAAAAATATAAGAAAACAATGTAATCGACTCGATTAGCAAATTGTTTTCTTTGGCAATGATAACGACGTTTCCTGATCCCGCATAGTATCTCAACTCATTATAATTGCCATTTTTAATTTCTCCAAACTCATTTTGCTTTAAGTCGTTCTTAGTTAATGTGGAAGGAAATGGATAATCGTTATGACTGCTAATCAGTTTCCAGTCGTTGTATATTGCAAATGCATAAGAAGAGGAATTTTCAATGGAATTCAATTTTCCTTTAGAAAATAATTCGGGGTATAATGCATCTTTTTTTTGTTGTTTTGGTGTGGCAAGTACAAAAATATAGCCCAATGAAGTTCCAAGGCTGTCAACAATTGTTTTTTTACTGATATAACTTAACTGATCAAATGATTGATCAAAATAAAAAAGATCTGGAACTCTTGTCCCCTTAGCCTGTGTAGATAAAATTGTATTTAAATCACTGTAAGAGGTTGAATCATCATTAAATAATGGAACTGTATTAGCATTAAAAACTAAAATCCGAGTATCATATTTATTGGTATATCCCGATGCATTGTTTTTTAAAAGACTGTCCTTTAGAGCAAAATTAGAATTTGGAGTAAGAAATCTTTTGAAATTTTCAGCCAGAAAGTCAATTCGAAAATCTATCAGCATAGAATTAATCAGTGTTTCATTTGCAGGATCTGATTTCAAAGCAAGAGCTTCCGCATAATGCCTACGATTTTCAAATTCTCTTTTTCTGTTTTCTTTTAAAATGACTAGACTAATTGAAACAGAAAAAAATACCAACCAAAATACAAGCTTGGAAGAAATAATTTTTGTTGAGAAAAATTCGCCAATGCCAGTATTTAATAAGCTAAGAAAAAAGATTAGCCAGATTAACAAAAATATTTCAAATCCTTCCTTGATATTACCTATTCTAAAACTAAGAATCAATAATGCAATAGAGATAATATAAATCAATAAATAAAATTTATTGTTCTTGCAACAAGGCTTTATCAGTAAAACGATTGTTTGACATAAAAAATAATAGCATATGGATAGCAAACAAAGTTCAATGAACCCAATAACGCTAAAATGATTTAATGTAAAAAAGTTTATAACATCAAAAGATATCTGCGAATCAATGACCAAAGACCTGATCAGCTGACTAAAGAAATAAGTTGAAAAAATAATTACGAGTGAAGTTATCACTAATACTAGGTTTCTAGAGATAAATGATTTTGATTTTATTTCAAAACCTTTTTCTAATAATTTTATTCTAGCAAACAAAACCAACCATATGAATAAAATTGTATTAACAAGCAAGTCTCCAAGCGAATGCAGTATAGTTCCATTTGAATAAACAGTTGGATTAAAAATATCGAATTGCCTGAAATGAAGTGGAAACAACTGTGAATAACTCCATATTCTTAACAATAAAATCGAAGCAGTTAAAAACAACAAACCAAACCAAATATTTTTATTTCTTGCATAATAAGTAGCTAAAAGTTGAATGAAATATAAAATTAAAAAAATAGCTACCAATTGAAATAAAACTGCAATTGTATTGCTTTTCTGTATTATGTCAGAACGTTTTTCATAGACATAAAAAAGATCTTTTCCTTCCAAATCTTTTATCAATAATGCATTCTGAGGCTTGTCAGTAATATTGTAATTTAAAGTTATGGATGCATCGACAGCAAAATTATTTTGCAAGTATTCATTTTCAATAAAATAATTCCATTTAACAGGTATAAGATCAACACAGATTAAATTATTTTTGATAACACGATCCCAAACGTAATAACCATTGTCTA
>CANHLV010000145.1 GCA_947461495.1 Chitinophagaceae bacterium | reverse complement strand
GATAACTTCCTGATTTGCCAATCCGTGTAAAGGACCTGCCAAACCATTCATGCCAGCCGCAAAGCTCAAATATGGATCACTTAATGCAGAACCTACCAAGTGTGTCGTGTGTGCGGATACGTTACCTCCCTCATGATCGGCATGAATCACCATATACAAACGCATCAACTCTTTGAAGTCTTCATTTTCATAACCCATCATGTGAGCGAAGTTGCCTGCCCAATCCAACAAACCATTTGGCTGGATATGTTCTCCATTCTTATACTTACGACGATAGATATACGCTGCGATTCTTGGTAAACGCGCAATCAAATCCATTGAATCATCAAACACGGCTTCCCAGTAATCTTTCTTGCTCATGCCTTGTGCATAACGCTTAGAGAAAGAACTTTCCGTTTGTAATGCCATAATAGCCACAACAAATTGTGTCATCGGATGTGTGGTAACTGGCAATGCTTCAATAGTCGCAAAAACATGATTGGGTACATGACTTCTTCTTTGCCATACACTAGTCAAATGATGAACATCTTCATCTGCCGGCAATTCTCCCATCAGCATCAAATAAAATAATCCTTCAGGCAATGGCTCAGAACCATTGGGCGACTTAGTTAATTTCTCCCTCAGCTCAGGTATTGAGTAACCTCTGAATCTGATACCTTCCTGTGCATCTAAAAGGGAAGTTTCAGTTACCAATCCGGTAATACCTCTCATGCCCTGATAAATCTGGCTAAGGGTAACCTCTCCTATTTTTTTATCCCCGTGTTCTTTCAATAATGTTTTGATTTCAAGGGCAGTTTTGTCTGCTTTCTCTTTGAATCGGTCTTTGATGATTCCCATATAAAAATTAAAAATTAAAAATTAAAAAATGTACATCCTTTTTTAATGAAAGTATAAAAAGTTAAAAGCAATCAATTTATTTCCAATTCAGTTGTTGTGTACTGACAAAAGGCGTCTAAAATTACAACCTGTACAACTGTTAAACAAAAGTTTTGAAGGAAAGTTTTACGAAAACAATTTCGATGATTATTTTGGCGCTTTTTTATAGAGATACAAAGCGAGTATTCCAAAGAAAAAATTGGGTATCCATGCCGCCAACCAAGGCGCAAAATCTCCTTTAGTGGCAAAAACAACAGAGAATCTGCTGAAAAGTATATACGAAACACTGATTACAACGCCTATGGCTAAGTGAAATCCACTACCTCCTCTTACTTTCCTTGAAGCTAGAATGGCGCCTATCAGGGTTAATATGATTACGGATACAGGAATAGCATCACGGTTGTATCTTTCTACTTGTAATGTACTGAGCATTTCAGATCCTCTCATTTTTTCGAGTTCAATAAATTTATCCAACTCACTTGTTGTCATCTGGTCTTTCAAATAATCGTCTTTTCTTAAATCAACCGGCTTGAAACTATAGGCAACAATTTTATTACTTGAAAAACTGACATCTTCATCAATGGCATTTAACTTTCTTTCCACCACATTATTCAACGACCATTTATGCAAACTGGTATCCCAGCGAAAATTCATTGCCCTAAGATTATAAACAAGTTTGTTGTTTACGATCCGCTGTACAGATAAATTACTCCCGCTTTTGCTTACCGTATCGTAGCCCTTGATACCTGCATAAGTGTTGGAATCGATTCTGAAATAGATATTTTGCTTATAGGTTGAATTCTGTTGTGAAGGTGCGAAATTGATATCAATGTATTTTTTTTCAAATTCAGACCATTTTCTGTTGGCATTTGGAACCACAAACTGATATCCTAACCACAATAGTATGGACAGTAACAGCCCACCTAACAGGTAAGGTTGTAAAAACCTTTTAAAACTGACACCGCTGCTCAAAATGGCTACCACTTCAGAATTTCCGGCCATTTTTGAGGTAAAGAATATAACAGAAATAAATACAAATAATGGAAAAAGCATGGCATCGATTCTTGGTATGAATCCAAGATAGAAATCCATAAAAATCTGAGATGCTGAAAGTCCGGATTTAACAAAATCATCTGCATGTTCACTCATGTCCACCACCACCACGATTGCTGTAAATAAAATAATGCAAAAGAAGAATGATGTAAGGTATTTGAAAAGTATGTATCTGTCTATTTTCTTCATATGCAACAACCGGATAAATCTTTTGCAAATGTAAGATTGTTAATTACAAACTCAGCTGTTTTAATCTGCAAAAACATGTTGTGCTGCAATCCACCCTGTGGTCCAGGCATTCTGAAAATTAAATCCTCCTGTAACGCCATCTACATTAATGATTTCTCCGGCGAAGAATAAACCCGGTACTATTTTACTTTGCATGGTATTGGGATCTATTTCTGATAATTCAATGCCCCCCGCAGTTACAAACTCTTCTTTAAAAGTAGTTTTCCCTTTTGCATGAAATTCATGACTGCATAAATGCTTTATGAGTTTGTTTTGTTCTTTTGCCGGCAAATCAGCCCATCTCAAATCTTCATGAACGCCTGATATTTTCAACAAATACTCCCACAAACGAGAGGGCAAACCAAAAGGATTTCTATTGATTATTTTTTGAGAAGCCAATTCGAAACGAAGGATTTGCATTTTTTCTCGTAGTGTATTTTCATTAAACTGACTTAACCAGTTTACTGAAAATTGAAAATCATAATTTTTCTTTGCCAGTTCCAATGCGCCATAAGCTGATAATTTAAGAATGGCAGGTCCACTCATTCCCCAGTGTGTGATGAGTAAATTTCCTTGTTGTTGTAATTTGGTTCCAATTAATTTTATGATTACGTTTGGAATAGTAATACCCATTAAATCAGTAATTGCATTCCCCGGTATATTAAAGGTAAATAAGGATGGAACAGGTGGTACAATAGTATGTCCTGATTTTTCAAGCCATTCAAATTGGGATGCCTTCATTATGCCACCGCTTGAAATACATAAATAATCGGCGTTAATTTCTTTTCCATTGCTTAATCTAACGAGAAACTTTTTGTCAGTTGTATCTACATCCTTTGAATGAATGCGAATCTCTCTGGCATCTGCATTCATCATTATTTCTACTTGATGTTTTTGTGCTTCTGACAAAAGGCAATCTATAATTGTTTGAGAGCTGTCTGTAACAGGAAACATTCTTCCATCGGTTTCTGTTTTCAACGCTACGCCTCTTTCTTCAAACCAACTAACGGTATTGGATGTACTAAAATGATGGAATGCTTTCTTTAAAAATGAAGCGCCTCTTGGATAATAAGTTATGAGTTCGCTAATATTAAAACAAGCATGTGTTGTGTTGCACCTGCCGCCGCCACTAACTTTCACCTTACTTAATAACTTGTTAGATTTTTCAAGTAATACAACTTTCAATCCTTTATGAATTCTTGCTGCATTAACCGCACAAAAAAATCCCGCTGCACCACCACCGATAACGACGAGTATTTTGGGATTGTTCATTTAGAGAAAGGTTATTGAGTTTAAAAGGTTCAATAGGTTCAAAAAGTTATTCGTGTTAAATCAACTTATGGAACTAATTAAACTTTTTGAACCTTTTGAACTTTATTAATTATAGCTCCATGTTAAATTAACATTCTTCCTCTCCTCCGCTTCTATTTCTTCAAATGAAGAAAGTATATCCGGGGTTGATTTAGTCACACACACATCATGTTCGAAATGAGCTGAAGGTTTTCTGTCTTTAGTCAATATTGTCCAGCCGTCTTCAAGATGAATGACATCCTTTACACCCATATTGATCATGGGTTCGATGGCGAGTACCATGCCTTCTTTCAATTTCACACCCCAACCTTTTTTTCCGTAGTTGGGTACCTGAGGATCTTCATGCAAATCTTTACCCAAACCATGACCCACCAATTCTCTTACCACGCCATAACCATTTTTCTTTTCTGTATAATCTTGGATGGCATTTGCTATATCACCGATTCTGTTACCTTGAACAGCTTTCTCAATGCCTAGATATAATGATTCTTTTGTTACACGAAGTAAGCGTTTGATGTCTTCAGTTACTTCTCCTATCGCATACGTGTATGCGCTATCGCCATGAAAACCATTTTTATACACCCCAATGTCCAAAGAAATGATATCCCCATCTTTTAAAACATGATTACCCGGAAAGCCATGAACAACAGCTTCGTTCATCGAGATACAAGTTGCATAGGGAAATCCATGATAATTTTTAAAAGAAGGGATTGCGCCATTGTCACGAATATATTCTTCAACAATGTCATTTACTTGCATTGTAGTTATTCCAGGTTTTAAAAAGCCAATCACTGCCGCATGAGCTTTTCCAACCAAGAGGCAAGAATGACGCATGATTTCAATTTCTTCTTTTGTTTTGTATTTGATCATCAGCTATTCGCAGTTAAAACAAACCCCAACGATGTGATCGCCGGGGTCTATAAAAATTTAATTCAATAATAATTACATTCCTGATGGAACAGCTTGTCTTCCCTGGATTCTACCACTATTCATCAATCCATCATATTGACGCATTAACAATTGCGTTTCGATTTGTTGCAAAGTATCCAAGATTACACCTACCATAATCAATAATGAAGTACCTCCGAAGAAAGTAGAAAAACCTTGTTGCATTCCGAATACCAATTGGAAAACACCAGGAAGAATACCAACCACTGCAAGTAAAACTGCACCTGGTAAAGTGATTCTATCCATAATCGTTCCGATATAATCAGCAGTTGGTTCGCCTGGCTTTACACCCGGTATAAAACCGTTACTGCGCTTTAATTCATCAGCCATTTGCTTAGGATTAAAAATCAAAGCGGTATAAAGGAAAGTAAATGCAATTACACAAATTGAGTAAACAATCATGTACACTACATTAGTATGATCTGTAAAATATCTAGCCCAACCTTCACCAGTAAAACCGGAGAAAATAGTTGGTAAGAATAAAATAGCTTGCGCAAAAATGATTGGCATTACACCTGCTGAATTCACTTTCAATGGTAAGAAGTTACGCGCAGCTCCAATACCTGATTGACGATTTCCAACAATTTGTTTTGCATATTCAACGGGTACTTTTCTTGTTCCTTGAACCAGCATGATTAATCCCATGATGATGGCAACTAAGAATAAGATTTCAACCAACATTAATAACAAACCACCTGCTCCTCTATTAGCAATTCTTGCCGTCCACTCCTGGCCTAAAGCCTGAGGGAAACGTGCTAGGATACCAATCATGATGATGATAGAAGTACCATTACCTAACCCTTTATCTGTAATTTTTTCACCTAACCACATTACGAATAATGTACCTACAGTTAAAACGATTACAGTTGATACCCAAAAGAAACCGCTGTAAGCTGGAATAATCGCTTCTGCATTAGAAGGACTTT
>CANHLV010000144.1 GCA_947461495.1 Chitinophagaceae bacterium | reverse complement strand
TTTCAAAGGATATCTTGAAGTGTTTCCAAACAGTGTGAAATCTGAAGAGGTAGATTTTATGAGAGCTTACTGCTATTATAAATTATCTCCAAAAATTGAGCTAGAACAAGTAAATACACTTAAAGCGATGGGTATGATGCAAACTTTCATCAATACTCATCCGGGGTCTGAAAGAAACAAAGAAGCAACAGAAATTATCGATAAATGCAGGGTAAAGCTTGAAATGAAGGAATATAGAGGGGCAGAATTGTATTACAATTTGAGTGAGTATAGAGCAGCAGCCATCGCGTTTTCAACTTTACTTAATAACTATCCTGAATCAATTTCAGGTGACCGTTATAAGCTAATGGTTGTTAAATCTTACTTTAAATTTGCAAAACTCAGTATTCTTGATAAACAAGAAGAACGTTTTGAAAAAGTAATTACAGAATATCAGGATTTTGTTGACAGGTATCCGGAAAGCAAATTACTGTCAGAAGCAGAATCGTTGAGTTTACAAAGTCAAAATCAATTAAAAGCAATAAAAAATGAGCAAACTTCGTCGTCATCTAAGCGGTAATACCAGCAGTTCAGTTGAACCTAAGAAACTTTCAGATTTGAAAGAAAAAACAGGAAACCTGTACGAATCCATTGCTGTGATTGCAAAGAGAGCCAATCAAATCAACATTTCTATCAAAGAAGAGCTTCACAATAAGCTTGAAGAATTTGCAAGTCATACAGATAGTCTTGAAGAAATTCATGAAAATAAGGAGCAAATTGAAATTTCTCGAGCATATGAAAGAATGCCCAACCCTTCATTATTGGCAACTACGGAATTTTTGGATAACAAAGTTTATTTCCGTAAAAATGATGAAAACTTATTCAGTTAATAAATTCATGTAATTAACTCATTGTTTAAAATACTTGTTTTAATTTTAACCCCGTCTCAATGACGGGGTATTTTATGTTAAAAGGAAAAAAAATATTACTTGGCATCACAGGCAGTATTGCAGCCTATAAAACTGCAATACTTGTCCGTAATTTAATTAAAGCAGGTGCGGAAGTCAGAATCATAATGACTCCTTCAGCTATTGAATTTGTAGCTCCACTTACATTATCTACACTTTCAAAAAATGAAGTATTATATACAATTGCTGAACAAGGTTCTTGGGCAAATCATGTCATGCTTGGCAGATGGGCCAATCTAATGGTTATCGCTCCTCTCACATGCAACACGCTTGCTAAAATGTCGAATGGCATTTGTGATAATCTATTGATGGCGGTTTATTTATCTGCGACTTGTCCAGTTGTAGTAGCACCTGCAATGGATGAAGATATGTGGCTCCATCCTTCTACTAGTTTCAACCTCAATAAAATCCAATCATATGGTAATCACTTGATACCCGTTGAACATGGTGAATTGGCCAGTGGATTGATTGGTCCAGGGAGAATGGCCGAACCTGAAAAAATTGTAGATTGGATTGATTTGTTTTTCAAAAAATCAGACCAACTAGCCGGAAAAAAAGTGCTAATTACTGCAGGACCTACTTATGAATCTATAGATCCTGTAAGATTTATCAGTAACCATTCAACCGGAAAAATGGGAATTGCTTTAGCAAATGAATGTATTCAAAGAGGTGCAGCTGTAACATTAATTTGTGGTCCTATTACTATTCCCATTCCTGATAAAGTAAAACATATTCCTGTAGTCACAGCTGCAGAAATGTATGAATCTAGTATGCTTGAATTTGAAAATGCAGATATTGCTGTTTTAAGTGCTGCAGTAGCTGATTATACAGTAAAAAATCCTGCTGAATATAAAATAAAAAAAACCGAATCTTGCCTAACACTGGAATTGGAAAAAACAAGAGATATTTTAAAATCGCTTGGTGAACGAAAAAAGGAGAATCAATTGCTAATTGGATTTGCATTAGAAACAAATAATGAAGAAGCTAATGCAACATCAAAATTAATTTCCAAAAATGCAGACTATATCATTTTGAATTCTATGAATGACAAGGGTGCAGGATTTGGTAAAGACACAAATAAAATTACAATATTTGCCAAAAATGGGAACGCTATTTCATTTGAAACTAAGTCTAAATCTGAGGTAGCAAATGATATCATAGATACCATTCTGAAAAATAATTAAGTATAATTTTTATTTAAAAAAACAAAGCATGAAGAGAATATTGGTATTTACATTCATATTGTTTACGGTACAATCAATACAAGCTCAAGAATTATTAGCCAAAGTTACAGTTGCTACTACCAGAGTGGCCAATAATGTGAACAGAACCACATTTCAAACCTTACAAACTTCTATAAATAATTTTCTTAACAACCGCAAATGGACTTCAGAGACTTATGGCCCAAATGAAAGAATACAATGCAGTATTTTATTAAATCTTGAGTCAACAGATGAATCGAACGTATATTCTGCATCTATTACAATTCAATCGGCAAGACCAGTATACAACACTTCGTATTTATCGCCAATTATTAATTACAAAGATGATAAATTTACATTTAAATATTTAGAATTCCAGCAATTGGATTTCAATGAAAACAGAGTTTCTGGTAATGATCCTTTGGTATCCAACTTAACGGCAGTGATAGCCTATTATGCGTATATGATTATAGGTTTTGATGCTTTATCTTTTGCTCCTCATGGCGGCGATGCTTATTTTCAAAAAGCACAGAATATCGTAAACAATGCTCCAGATGGAAGATCAATCAACGGGTGGAAAGCATTCGATGGAATCAGAAATAGATATTGGCTGGTTAATAATATCTTAGATACAAGATATAGTGTAATGCAGGATATTTACTATAGTTATTACAGAAACTCATTAGATAATTTTTATCAGGATGATACAAAGGCAAGAACAGAGATGTTAACTGTTTTGAACCAACTTGATGCATTTAATACTGAAAATCCGAACACGATGATTAATCAGTTTTTTTTACAAGGCAAATCCAACGAATTGATTAAGCTTTTTTCAAAAGCAACGCCTCCGGATAAGGCGCGTGCACTTGATATTCTCAGTAGACTTGATTTATCAAATGCTTCAAAATATAAAGCAGAATTAAAATGAGATTCCTTTTTTTGTTTGCTATAATATTTATTTTTATTTCTTGTTCAAGAAAAGAAAGCTTCCCATCTTCAATTATTAAGCCGAAAAAAATGGAACTGATTATGTGGGATTTTATTAAAGCAGATGTTTTTTCGGAAGAATTTACAAAAAGGGAGCGACCCGGAACTGATACTCTAGCTAATATTAAAATGCAAAAAGTAATATTTGATCATTATAAAATTACAAAAGAGCAGTTTTATAAAAGCTATCGATATTATTATTCACATCCTGATCTGATGAATGCTTTATTAGACAGCATAACCGCAAATCAGAATAGAATAAAAGTGTTTCAACAAAATTAAAAGTAAAGAATGGTATGAATAAATTGTATGAAAATGCGGATCTAGCAATAGCAGATATTATTGATGGATCGGTACTTATGCTGGGTGGTTTTGGATTGTGTGGTATCCCTGAAAATTGTATTGCAGCATTGGTCAAAAAAGGAGTAAAGCAACTTACCTGTATTTCTAATAATGCCGGTGTTGATGATTTCGGAATTGGATTAATGCTACAGCAAAAACAAGTAAAGAAAATGATTTCTTCTTATGTTGGTGAAAATGCTGAATTTGAAAGACAATTGTTAAGCGGTGAACTTGAAGTAGAATTGATTCCACAAGGCACTTTAGCCACAAGATGTATGGCAGCTGGATATGGCATGCCAGCTATTTACACGCCTGCCGGAGTTGGAACTGAAGTCGCAGAGGGAAAAGAAGTGAGAAATTTTAATGGCAAGGATTATTTGCTTGAAATGGCATTTGATGCTGATTTCGCCATCGTAAAGGCATGGAAAGGAGATACAATGGGTAATTTAATATTTAAGGATACGGCAAGAAATTTCAATCCCTTAATGGCTATGGCTGGTAAAATAACTATTGCAGAAGTGGAACACCTTGTGCCTACCGGAGAACTTGATCCTAATCATATTCATACGCCTGGAATTTATGTACAACGCATTTTTGAAGGAAAGCATTATGAGAAGAGAATTGAACAGTTAACGTTGAGTAAGTAGGTCGAACAGGTTCTAAGGTTCAAAATGTTCAATTGGTTCAAAAGGTCTTAACACCGAACAAACAACACCAAACAACAAACCCCAAACATTTTAAAAAAATGGCTTTAGATAAATTTCAAATCGCACAAAGAATTGCAAAAGAACTAAAAGATGGTTATTATGTCAATCTTGGTATTGGTATTCCAACTTTAGTGGCAAATTATGTTCCTGAAGGAATAAATGTAATCCTCCAAAGTGAAAATGGGTTGCTGGGTATGGGGCCGTTTCCTAAAGAAGGAAAACAGGATGCAGATTTGATTAACGCTGGTAAACAAACCATAACTACAATTCCTGGCTCTTCATTTTTCGATAGCGCTATGAGCTTTGGTATGATACGTTCCGGTAAAGTTGACCTTACTGTTTTAGGTGCCATGGAAGTCAGTGAAAATGGCGATATCGCCAACTGGAAAATTCCCGGTAAAATGGTCAAAGGAATGGGCGGTGCCATGGATCTAGTGGCAAGTGCAAAAAATATTGTAGTGGCCATGATGCATACCAATCCAAAAGGGGAGAGTAAATTGCTAAAAAAATGTCATCTACCGATTACGGGTATACGATGTGTAAAGAAAATTGTCACTGAATTGGCTGTTTTGGAAATATGTGATAAAGGATTCAAATTGCTTGAAAGAGCGCCCGGCGTAACTGTGGAAGAAATTATTTCTAAAACAGAAGGTAATTTAATTGTTGAGGGTGACGTGCCTGAAATGGCTATTTAATTGTACAGCCTGTATTACTATATTTGATTTTTTGAATTAAAAACTAAAGCCCCAAACATTCGGGGCTTTAGTTTTTGTTGTGTTTTCTCATGTTTATATTTTAGGAGCTGCAGCCAAAGTTTCTGCATTTACTCCGGCAGCATATTTCTCGAAGTTCTTAATAAACTGTGCTGCCAATTCTTTCGCTTTTTTATCGTAGTCTTCTTTATTTGCCCAGGTATTCCTGGGATTTAGTATTTCTGCTGGCACTTCAGGACAAGTCGTAGGCATCATCATGCCAAATACTGGGTGGGCTTCATATTGCAGGTTATTGAGCTTGCCTTCCAATGCTGCTGTAATCATGGCTCTTGTGTATGCAAGTTTCATTCTTTGCCCAACGCCATAAGGTCCGCCACTCCAGCCTGTATTGATCATCCATACATTCACTTCATGAGCTCTCATTTTTTGTCCAAGCATTTCTGCA
>CANHLV010000143.1 GCA_947461495.1 Chitinophagaceae bacterium | reverse complement strand
GGAAAGATTCTTTTTCCTTAGACAATAAACCTGCCAAATGGAGCTATGATTTGGGCGTTCTTTTGAAAGGTATTGAAGGACAATGGCTGAATACTGGCGATGGACACTATTTTAAATACATTCAAAAGCAAATAGATTTTTTTGTTGATAGCAAAGGTCGAATTAAATCATATCGTGCAGAAGAACTAAATATAGACAATGTTAACATTGGAAGAACTTTATTGATGTTGTATAAAGTGACTTTGAATGAAAAATATTTGATTGCAGCCAATTCACTTCGTGATCAATTGAGAAGACAACCCCGCACCACAGAAGGAGGTTTTTGGCATAAGAAAATTTATCCCAAACAAATGTGGTTGGATGGCTTATACATGGCTGAGCCATTCTATGCAGAATATGCTTTGTTGACTCACGAAGACAGCTCCTTTAATGATATTGCCAATCAATTTATCATTTGTGAAAATCATACACGTAATCAGCATACAGGTTTAATGTATCATGGTTGGGATGAATCACTACAAGAAAAATGGGCGAATCCAAAAAATGGATGTTCTTCTGAAGCATGGGCCAGAGCAATGGGCTGGTATGCCTCTGCGTTAGTAGATGTTTTGGATTGGTTTCCAGAAAATCATCCCAAAAGAAAAGAACTACTTGCTATGGCAAACAGACTAGCTGATGTGATTTCAAAATATCAGGATGCAAATTCAGGCTTGTGGTATGATGTGCTCGGCTATAATGGCAAAGGAAAAGAAAAGAATTATTTTGAAGCTTCTGCAAGTTGTCAGTTTGTTTACTTTATGGCAAAGGCTTCAAGAAAAGGTTATATCAGTAATGAATATGTAAAAGTTGCTATAAAAGGTTTTGAAAATATAAAGCAGAATTTCGTTCATCAGGATAGTGGGCGTTATTATTTTTCAGGTACTGTAAAAGTAAGTGGGTTGGGTAATAAACCTTATCGGGATGGTAGCTTTGATTATTATATGTCTGAGCCTGTTATCAACAACGATCCAAAAGGTCTTGGTGTATTTTTAATCGCTGCTGCAGAAATGCAATTGAATCCTTCATTGACTTTAATGGGTGCAGTAATTGAAAATAGCAATTCAAAACAAAAGGCAAAAAGAAAGCTTGTGATGATGGATAACTACTTCAATCACGAAACTCATGTTGACGCATTTGGCAAACAAGTCACCTTTCATTACAAATGGTGGGAGCGTGACAATGGTGGTTATTCTTTTGTAAATCATATTCTCCAAAAGCAAGGCGCAACAACGGCTACATTAGACCAGGCCCCAACAAAGAAATTATTAAAAGATGCTGCTGTTTATATTC
The DNA here is from genome assembly GCA_947461495.1 of Chitinophagaceae bacterium. GTDB lineage: Bacteria > Bacteroidota > Bacteroidia > Chitinophagales > Chitinophagaceae > Ferruginibacter. Next base: position 4,108 of record CANHLV010000143.1, on the reverse strand, counting down.
TTATAGATCCGGATTGGCCAAAAGAAAATAAAACCCCCAATTACATCAGAAAAAAAGACATTAGTGCCATTTGTGACTTTGTAAAGAAAGGAGGTGTTTTATTGCTAATGGCAAACGATAGCAACAATGTTGAGTTTGATCATTTCAACGAATTGACTTCTTACTTCGGTTTTAAGTGGAATGTGAATGTTAGGCATGATGTAAAAAATGATCATTTTGAAACCGGTGCTGTTGATTTAACACAAATGCCCGACATATTTGGTGATGCTAAAAAAGGCTATATCAAACAACTTTGTACACAGCAATATAAAATGCCACGCGCTGGATATGTAGACATCAAAGCTGTTTATAAAGAAAATGAAGAAATTTTAATGACAGTTGTACGCTATGGTAAAGGAACTGTTTTTGCAGTTGGTGATCCATGGTTTTATAATGAGTATATAGATGGTAGAAAATTGCCTGCCGAATATCAAAATTATAAGGCAGCAGAAAATCTTTTTTCATGGTTGTTGACTCAATCGAATAAATGATTTGAAAATTGAAATTGATTGTATTACATATCACAGCTATTTTTTGGACTTGCTTATGCATGGCCCAAAAGCCTGTCATTGTTGATGTTGCGGGTCATGGCGATTTTGTTGCCATTCAAGATGCCATCAATAGTTTGTCTGATGATGATAAAACGCAGCGCGTGATTTTAGTAAAGAATGGCCAATACAATGAAAAGCTAATGATTGAAAAAAACAATATTTTAATCAAAGGCGAATCAAGATTGAACGTTGTAATCACACAATCAATTTCAAGAGATGAATTCAGATGTAATCATGCTGACGATTGGGGAGTGGCAACAGTAAATGTAAACGGCAATGATGTGACATTGGCTAATATGACCATTCGCAACATTTATGGTTTTGATTTTACAGTTGAGAAAATGATTTCTTGTGTCAATGATACAGCAAAGCATGAAAAAAAGATAACCAAGACGGGTCATCAAATGGCTTTGCGCACCATGAAGGCCACGAGATTTGCAGCGTTGAATTGCACTTTTAGTTCTTATGGTGGAGATACGGTAAGTCCTTGGAATGTAGATAATGGTTATTTCTATTTCAAGAATTGTAGAATGGAAGGTGGTGTTGATTTGTATTGTCCCAGAGGTTGGGCGTGGGCAGATAATTGTGAGTTTTATGCTTACAATGGTTCTGCGATTTTATGGCATGATGGCAGTAAACATAAAGAAAGTATATCTGTTTTAAATCAGTGTTCTTTTGATGGATATAAAGATTTTTATCTAGGTCGTTATCATAGAGATGCACAAATGTTATTGATGAATTGCCGTTTTGCGGATCAGATGAGAGACAGCTCAATTTATCATGTAGCTAAAAGCACAGATGCCAATTGGGGCCATCGTATTTATTATAAAGATTGCAAAAAAGAAAAGGGAAAATATAATTGGTATACTGATAATGCTGAAAATGCAATGGAAGCAGACTTGACCAATTTGAAAAAATGGATGGCTACAATAATAATAAATTAAAATAATAATAATAAAAGATTGACAATGGTATTATCCAAAGCAATATTGAAAGACCTAGACGCCAATAAGTTGGAGTTGCCCGATGAGAAAATATTTGAATTGCCCGAAAAGGTGTTGCAATTCGGAACGGGTGTTTTTATACGTTCATTCGCTGATTATTTTATCGACAAAGCCAATAAAAATAATGTTTTCAATGGACGTATTGTTGTCGTGAAATCCACCGGCAATGGCAATGGAAATAAATTTGAAGAACAAGATGGTTTATACACGGTTTGCTCAAAAGGAATTGAAAATGGTGTAGTTAAAGAGGAATTTATCGTCAATGCTGCTATCAGTCGTGTATTAGCTGCCGGTAGTCATTGGGCAGAAATATTAAAATGCGCTCATAATCCTGAAATGAAAATTGTAATTTCAAATACAACTGAAGTTGGGATACAATTGGTTCAGGAAAAAATAAGTAATATGGCGCCATCGTCTTTCCCCGGGAAATTATTGGCCTTTTTAATGGAGCGCTATCGTGCTTTTGGTGGCAGTAAAGAAAGTGGAATGGTGATTATTCCGGCAGAACTAATTCCTGATAATGGCACAAAACTCAAAGAAATTATCATTGCATTAGCAAAGTACAATGAAGTGGATGAATCTTTGTTGGCTTGGATTGAAAATGACAATGTATTTTGTAATTCATTGGTAGATAGAATTGTTTCCGGTAAACCTTCAAAAGATGAACTTGCAAAATTAGAAAGTACTTTAGGTTACAGCGACACGTTATTGAGTGTAAGTGAATTGTTCAGTCTGTGGGCTATTGAAGGTGATGATTTGGTTAAAGAGGTGCTGAGTTTTTCTACAGAAAACAAAGGTGTTGTAATCAGTGAAAATATAGATTTATATCGTGAATTGAAATTGAGATTGTTAAATGGTACGCATACATTCAACTGTGGTCTTGCTTTTTTAGCAGGTTTCGAACTTACCAGAGATGCAATGTTGGATAAAGAATATGGAAGTTTCGCAACTGCCCTGATGCATGAAGACATTGCGGCTGCTATTCCAATTTCAATTCCTGCGGAAACCAAAGCGGCTTATGCTAATGATGTCATTGAAAGATTCTGTAACCCCTACATAGATCATCAATGGGTTAGCATTACGGCCCAGTACACATCCAAAATGAAAATGAGGAATCTTCCATTGTTGTTCAAATACAATGAAATATTTGGTGTTCCTTCTGAAAGAATGGTGGCTGGTTTTGCAGGTTATTTATTGTTTATGAAAGCGGTAAAACTTGAAGATGGCAAGTATTATGGATTCGCTAACGGAAAGGAATACCCGATTGCAGATGATGCAGCAGGATTTTATTATAATTGCTGGAAAGGCAATAATCCTGCCGATGTAGTAGCCGCTTGCTTCGCAAACAAAGACATGTGGGGCGCGGATTTGACTTCGTTAATTGGCTTTGAAGCTGCTGTTGTTGCCAAGCTTACAGAAATAATTGAATCTGGTGTGATGAATGTATTGAATAGATTAGAATTGAATAAAGTTGCTTAATAATTGTATTAGAAATTTGAAAAAATGAAACAAAAGGTTTTAAAAATTCATCCTTCAGATAACGTGTTAGTGGCACTTACTGATTTGAAAAAAGATGAAGAAGTTCATTATGATGGCTCAATATTTCTGTTGAAAGAAAATGTTGAAGCCAAGCATAAATTTTTCGAAACTGATATGCCGTCTGGCTCTCAGATTTTCATGTATGGTGTAATAGTAGGTACTACTCAGCAAGATGTGCAAGCAGGAGCGTGGATGAATGTTAATAATGTAAAACATGCTACTTCTGATTACCATTGGCGTGATTTTCAATATACCTGGACCGCTCCCGATGTAACTGAATTTGAAGGAAGAACCTTTATGGGTTATCATAGAAAAGATGGTAATGTTGGAACTGCAAATTATTGGTTATTCATTCCCATGGTTTTTTGTGAAAACAGAAATATGGATGTTATTCGCGAAGCATTACACAATGAATTGGGTTATGCGGTAACGGATAAGTATAAGCGATATGCTCATTTATTAGTGGATGCGTATAAGAATTCTGGGGAAATCGGGAATGTTGATTTTGCGCATTCGACAACAGTAAGTAACGAAAGAGTTTTTAAAAATGTAGATGGCATTAAGTTTTTAAATCATGATGGTGGTTGTGGTGGTATTAGGCAAGATGCTGCGGTACTTAGTAAATTACTAGCTGCCTATGCAAATCATCCAAATGTTGGCGGTGTAACGGTTTTGAGTTTGGGTTGTCAAAACCTGCAAATCAATGATTTTTTGAATGACTTGAAATTATTGAACCCCGATTTTGATAAACCCATGTATATTTTCAATCAGCAACAATCACAGAGTGAGGAGCAACTTATTGCGGATGCTATCAAACAAACATTTGAAGGACTAACGGTAATCAATAATTGCAAAAGAGAACCTTCTTCTTTAAGTAAATTGACATTAGGCGTAAAATGTGGTGGTAGTGATGGTTTCAGCGGCATTAGCGCCAATCCTGCTGTTGGTTATTGCAGTGATTTACTGGTTGCTTTG
>CANHLV010000142.1 GCA_947461495.1 Chitinophagaceae bacterium | reverse complement strand
TTATCGCATTTTCAACAGATTAGACTCAAATGGTTTAAGCTCTGAATATTACAATATCTCAGTAAACGATTATTATCAATACACCAGCCTTTCAGCTCAGTTACCTCCTCTAGAATTGAAATATTTAGTTAATAATGCAGGAGTTGGTGCAAGCTGGGAACAACCGCTTGAAGTTTCTCAAAACCAAAGTGGTATTACGCTTAATTTTAACGCTACACTGAGATACACTGTAGTTGAAACCGGAGGAACAATTACCGTTGCTAGTAACAATTATAATGATATAATAAAAGTAAAAACGGAAATTATAAACCCTACAATTAGCAGCAGCTTGCCTATACCTATCTCAATCGAACCTATCACTCAGGATATTAATGCTTACTATGCTCCACATCAAGGTTTAGTGAAAAGAGACTTTTTACTACAAATTGACATTAATTTGCTAGGCACAATACAAAATATAATCAATAACAATACGTCAACTAGTTTGATTAGTTCAAATATTCCTTAATAAAATTAACTATCAATAAAAAAGGCTATTTCAAAAAAATGAAATAGCCTTTTTTATTGGTCAATTCAATCAGCTTTTCATTAGAAAACAATAGCCTAAAATGTATTTCAAATTGGAGTAAACTGAATTTTCAAGCAAAATTCAATATTCGAATTAGAAAAATTATTCCAAAATTGTCACCTCTGTTCTCCTATTTTCTGCTCGTCCAGAAGCTGTTTTATTATCAGCAACAGGTTGAGTCATGCCATAACCTTTGGCTAATAAACGATTAGGGTCTATACCCTTTGTTATCAAATATTCTCTCACTGTATTTGCCCTGTCTTGTGAAAGCTTAAGGTTGCTGGCTGCACTTCCCACGTTATCTGTATGTCCTCCAATTTCAATCTTTTCATCATCCTTTCTTACAAGATAAGCTACCAATTCATCTAGAACTTTAAAAGAGCTGTCTTGTAAGGTTGCTTTCCCATTGTCGAAATTACAATTATCTAAAACGAAACTTTTGGCAGGAAGAAATTTATAAGAAACGACAAAAGGATTTTTATAATACTTTCTTCCTTCCAGTTTAGGAATCACCAACGAATCTATTGAGGTAGAATCCTTAAAACCCATAATGTATATCTGATACACATCGCCAGCGGGTAACCTTGTTGAAAATTGCCCCTGATCATTTGTCTGACTCGGATATTCAATTTGCTTTTTCTTACTTCTGAAAACCATGATTTCGTTGGGAAGATGACGCCCTTTAAAATCAGTGACTGTAACATTTACAGGTGCATCTTTTGGCAATGGCGTTTCTTTTGGCATTTCGAAAACCATATTAATCTTAGAAAAGTCGAAATTCATACTTCCACTTGCAATTGTTATTGTATGGCTAACTTTATCAAATTTAGACTCACCAAAGGCTGAAATTGTAGGATTTCCAAAAAGAAATGGAGCATCCATATCCTTTACAATTGAACATTTGATATTATTGGCTTTCATTCCTGCGAATTGAAAATCTTTAATCATCACTACCACTCCTTCTGAAAGATTTTCTTCATCTGCAGAATCATAAATCGCCTGACCCACTATATCCGTTTTGTGAAAAAATTCGTTTCGAAACATATACATCGCTTGCTTTTGAGACACAAAGTTTTCAGTTTCGTCCTCACTGAAAATAAAACATGCCTGTAAACCATTGACTTTACATGGAGCCAACAATAAGCCATCTTCATTTTTTAATATAATTTTAGTTTGAGCATAACTAACAAAAGATGCCAACATTAGTAGTAGGATCAATATTTTTTTCATTTCTTAATAATTGATGTATAAGTTGCAAAAATAAAAAGACTCATTAAAACTAAAAATTACAATTATAATCTTCTTTGCATTTTTTCTGAAATCGTTTTCTTCCATGATGCAAAGTCCCCCGATATAATATGAACCCTTGCTTCACGAACAAGCCATAAATAAAAAGCTAGATTGTGAACGCTGGCTATAGTCAATCCTAATATTTCACCTGATTTCATCAAATGCCTTAGGTAAGCTTTCGAATAATAGCCACTCATGGCACAATCGATGGTTTCATCGATTGGAGAAAAATCGTGTTCCCATTTTTTGTTGTCGATATTGATAACGCCTTCAGCAGTAAACAACATAGCATTCCTACCATTTCTGGTAGGCATTACACAATCAAACATGTCGATCCCCATTTCAATACACTCCAGGATATTCCAAGGCGTTCCAACACCCATTAAATACCGCGGCTTGTCTTCAGGCAAATGCTCACAACATAATGCGCATATTTCATACATTTTTTCTGTTGGCTCACCTACACTCAATCCGCCGATAGCATTTCCAGACGCATTTTTTGAAGACACATACTCACAAGATGCTTTTCTTAAATCGTGATGAACGCCGCCTTGAACGATAGGAAATAAATTCTGGGTATACCCATATTTATCAGGTGTAGTGTTAAATTGATTGAAACATCTATCTAGCCACCTATTGGTAAGCTCCAATGATTTTTTTGCATATTGATATTCGCTGGCGCCCGGTGGACATTCGTCAAATGCCATAATGATATCTCCACCAATAGACCGTTGGGTATTCATCACATTTTCCGGAGTAAATAAATGTTTACTGCCATCGATATGTGATTGAAAAATCACGCCTTCTTCAGTTATTTTTCGACTACCTGCCAATGAAAAAACCTGAAAACCACCACTATCGGTTAATATAGGCTTATGCCATCCATTAAACTGATGCAAACCTCCTGCAGCTTCCAATGTTTGCAATCCTGGCCGTAAATACAAATGATAAGTGTTTCCTAAAATAATCTGTGCCCCAATATCATTAATCAATTGTTGCTGTGAAACTGCCTTTACGCTGCCCACGGTACCTACCGGCATAAAAATGGGAGTTTCAATTTCCCCATGATCTGTTTTTATTTTACCCGCTCTTGCTTTTGAATGCAAGTCCTTTTTCTCCAGCGTAAATGCTAATGCAGCCATATCTTATCGTTCAGATTGCAAATATAAATTTTAATAATGCTCTAAAATTCAAAAGTCAAAAGTCAAAATAAATAACTTCGTAATTTTTTACTTTTTACTTTTAATTTTTGACTTAATTCGACGCTGAATTCAATTCGATTTCTCACAAAACGTTCCTATGGAACGAAAACACCTCTTATTAACTTATCGGGCTAAATACCAGATGTTCCTATGGAACATTCTGGCTAAAGAAATCTTTGCCTATTGTTTCCTTGCTTTAAACAAATTCGTGAATTCGTGGCTATCCTTTCCCCGCAGGGGAAATAAAAATTATCGTCATCATTTTGATTTAATTATGTATACTCAAATAATAAGTAATGCTACTAAAGCATATTTTTGCAGCGATGAACACTACTTACTTTCTTCAACAATGGCCTTTGATAGTTTTCTACTTTTTCTGCGCCATCACAGGCATACAAATCTTTTACTACTTATTCTTTTTTTTCAGATTGGCATTTTACAAACAAAAAACTAGGACCAATACTCAAACCCATCCTGTTAGTGTAATTGTCTGCGCAAGAGACGAAGCTGCCAATTTAGCCCATCACCTTCCTGGGATTTTAATTCAGGAATACAATACCACACACGAAGTAATAGTGGTAAATGATAATTCTTACGACGACAGTAAATATGTTTTAGAAGAATTAAGAAAAGCATTTAAACAAATGCAGGTTATTGAGCTTACACAAGAAGCCAAAATGATTCCAGGAAAAAAATTCCCATTAGCAGTAGGTATCAAATCTGCAAAAAATGAGATTGTATTGCTTACTGATGCAGATTGCGTGCCTGCTACAGAACATTGGATTCAGTCGATGCAAGATTGCTATCGTGATGAAACAGAAATCGTACTTGGTTACGGTGCTTATCACAAAAAGAAAACATTGCTCAACAAATTAATACGCTGGGAAACTTTCCATACTGCTTTACAATACATGAGTTATGCTTTAGCAGGTATTCCTTACATGGGTGTTGGCAGAAATCTTAGTTATAAAAAAGAAATATTTTACAGACACAAAGGCTTTTCTGCACATAATAATATTCCAGGTGGAGATGATGACTTATTGGTAAACATGGCCGCAACAAGCAAGAATACCAGAATCAACATCAACAAAGATTCATTTACATTAAGCAAGCCGGCAAAGACCTGGAAACAATGGATGAATCAAAAAAGCAGACATTATTCAACAGGAAAATATTACAAGAAATCACATAAATTTTTATTAGGCTTGTTTTCGTTGACTCATTTCTTATTTTATCCGGCATTGATTGTTACTTGCTTATTTTACAATTGGAAATTTGGTTTAATCGTTTTTGGAGCCAGATTTTTAATTCAACTTGTAGCCTATGTAAGAACATTGAATAAGTTGGATGAAAAAGATTTGATTCCTTACATTCTCTTATTTGACATATGGATGTTCTTCTATTACTTGATATTTGCGCCTTCACTAATTAGAAAAGCAAGAATGACTTGGAAGTAGAACTCTTTATTTTAAGAGTATCAAAAATTAAAAAATCAAAAGTCAAAATTTAAAAAAGAAAATTCAACGATTTTTACTTTTTACTTTTAAATTTTGAATTAATCATTCACAATGGAAATAATAGAAAAATATTTCTCGGATTTTACTCCTAAACAAAAAGAACAGCTAAATGCATTATTGCCTTTGTATAAGGAGTGGAATGAAAAAATAAATGTAATCAGCAGAAAAGATATCGATAATTTTTATTTGCATCATGTGCTTCATTCATTAACCATCACCACTCAATTTGAATTTGAAAAAGGTGCTTCCATCATGGACCTTGGCTGTGGCGGCGGATTTCCGGGAGTACCTTTGGCCATTTTTTTTCCGGAAACTGAATTTTATATGGTAGACAGTATCAATAAGAAATTAAATGTAGTAAAAGAAATTGCTGCGACTATCGGATTAACAAACATAACAGTTAAGCATACACGTGCAGAGGACATCAAAGACAGAAAGTTCGATATTGTGGTTTCAAGAGCTGTGGCTCCATTAAAAGAATTATGGCAATGGAGCAGACCATTGATAAAAAGAATAAAAACAGACAATGAAAATGTACCCAATGGCTTAATCTGCCTTAAAGGAGGCGACCTCACCAAAGAAATACAGGAAAGCGGTTGCAAACCTTACGTATGGGATATCGACAAAGTTTTTCCTGAAGAATATTTCAAAGAAAAATACATGCTATATCAACCTTTCAAATAATTACCAATTCAATTCTATCAGATTGTTTTTTCTGTCAACATCAGCCATTCGTTTTGAAGGGTCAATCTCGGCTTTTACCAATTCAGTCAATCTTCTGTTGAAGGTTAAAGTATATGTAGGTCTTGTCCAAATCCATTCTTCTTCAGTAATGGTTTTCTGATTTTTATCTTCCGGAAGTTTTGCTGCAAACATTTCATTCAAGGGAATCAAATGCATTTCATTTGTACCATC
>CANHLV010000141.1 GCA_947461495.1 Chitinophagaceae bacterium | reverse complement strand
TATATGACATGTTTATGTTTGAATTAAATTCTGTAATGACCTAAGATTTTGTGAGAAAACAGAAATCCGCCTTCAATTCTTGATGAAGGACCCATGTTGTGAAAGACGTCTTCATTTTCCAGAACAATTCCAATATGTGTGATGCCGGGTGAAAGTTCCCAAGTGATAATATCGCTTGGTTGGTAATCAATTGCATTTTTTGTTATTGATTTAGAAAAACCGTTTCTTTCGAAATACTTCATGATATTAGGAACTCTGCGGTGATCGATATTGGCATCAGGAGAAGACAATCCCCACTTATTTGGATAGGCATCAAAATTTGAACTGATATCTTCGTGTATGAGTTGCTGTAAGTCGATGTTGTTTTTTCTCAACACGCGAATGATCACATCAGTGCATGCGCCACCGGAAGGTACATCTCCGTTGGGGTAAGGAATCTTATAATATGCGGGATCATAAGTCCATGAAACTGAGTTGGCGAATTCAACAGCGGCTTTGTAAATTCCGTTGTTAATATTATTGTTAATGGGATATTGTATTGTATTTTCTTCGGTAATATTTTCAGGAAAAATTTTGCTGTTTGAATTCTTGCATGCTGCAAAAGCCGAAAACATTATTGCCATCAATACAAAAGCTGGTAATGCTATTTTTTTCATATTCAATTTGATTTATGAATTATTGTTACCTATGTTCATCATAGCTATAATTGGTTCCTCACCATCAATGGCAACTTTCGTTACCAATGGGCGACAGCTTCTGGCTCCATCAATTGTACTATCGAAATAAAGTTGGAACTTATTTTCCGTGAGTTCATTTTCAAAAAGAACATACACATTTTTAAAAGCAACAATCCGGCTTTCAAAATAAAAATTAAGAAATCCAAGATTGTAAAATTGATTGATACGGGTAATGATATCAATAGTGTTAGTAACGGCATCGTCTGTAATTTCATCTAAAACTTCACAATTGAAAATCAGATAATGTTCATGTATATTAATAAAAACTTCGTACTTACCTTCATTCTCTAAATCGAACCCTACTCTGAATGTTTTTTGATCTTCAGAAAGCCAATATTTGATATTGTTTTTTTTGAAGTAGTCAGCAATTAGGTTAATCATATTTTGTGGAGTTTTGATTTTAGCTGCATTCATATTGGCGACGAGTTTTAATTTATCAGCATCTTTTTGTTTGGCAACTTGTTTGTCTACACTTCTCATACTCCAGGTAACTACGATTATCAATAGAACCAAAAACAAGAACAATTCCATAAAGGCTTATTATTTATTTTAAAAGAAATTTGAAACTATAGAGACAGTCTTTCTTAATTTATTTTTGATGGTATAGATGTTTATAAATTTCAAGTATTTACAAGTTTATTAAAACTTTAGTGCTGATTAAATTCAAAAGCGTTAATATTTTGACAATAACAGAGCCAATAATATTTTACTGATAGACTGTCAGTTTAAATTAACTTTCTACGCCATAAATTCCGATTGAGTAAAAAAATTCTGCCATTATCTCTGATACAACTTTTTAAGAAATATTGAAGATGGATAGTTTCCTTCAAAAACATATTCAGTTACAGGGCAAAGCCATAGTGTATGTTGAAATGATTTATTCTTATACTTCGATACATTGTAGTAAGCTCCGTAATCAACTGGTGCGTGACCAATTTTATCCAGTAAATCCTGGTTGAGACCGATTTTTATTTTTTCCAATTTTATTTCGTGACCAGCAAATGTTTGTGTGCTAACAAACACAGTTACATAAGTACCATTTTGTGAAAGCAAATCAAGGAAGGTATCGGAGCCATCTACCATTAGCAAGTTGGCTTTTGTTCCTAACCCAAGTTCGAGAAATAGAGGCAAGTCGGCGTACCAGAGGCCATTTTCTTTGTAAAAGGAAAGTCTTTTTGTAATCGTTTCGTTTTTTGTTGTTTGCATGTTAATTTGTTTTGTATGCAAACTACAACCGGAAATAGCGGAATGTAAAAACTTACAAGGTTGTAAGTGAAGTGATAACAAAAGAGGGAAAGCGTTTTTAAGGAAGTTTTATCAAAAAGTAATATTGCAATATTACGACAACCTCTCTCCGCTTAACAGATAACAATAAAGATTAACTATCATTTAGTCATCCGGAACTTCATTCAATCACATTTAATTTTACACTCTCATTTTTTTAGTGCTCAAAAAAAATAACTATTTCAATTTCAACCTCATCATAATATCCGTTTGTTCATCATCGCCCAGAACAAAAATATGTTTGTCGAATTCTACAAAGCCGTTTTTCTTATAGAAGTTTATGGCACGAGGATTTTCTTCCCATACTCCCAACCAAACATAATCTGCTTTTTTTACTAAAGCGATATCAATAGCTTTTTGATACAACAACTGACCTACATTTTTTCCATGAAAATCTTTGAGTACATAAATTCTTTCTATTTCCATCGCCCTTTCATCTTTCAACTCAGTTTGAGATTGACCATGATTGATTTTTAAATAACCAATGACGTTATTCTCAAGAGATGCAAAATAGAATTCTGAGTCAGGATTATTTAATTCTGCAGAAAGCTTTTCAGCAGAGAATCCTTCTTCCAGATATTTTTTCATGTTTTCTTCTGAATTTTTTTCTGAAAAGGTTTCTGAAAAAGTTTGTCTGCCTATATTTTGTAAAAGCGTCAAATCGGATGAGGTCGCTCTTTTGATTTCAATAATCGCCATGAATCAAATATAAAGTAAAAACCGACCTCAAATAGATTGCGGTTTGACAAATTATTTTCGAAAACAATTTATTATAACAGGACAGTTTGTAAACTCGACAATTATGAATTTAAAGCATAACCCTAAAACACAAATCTAATTGGAATTAGTAAAAGCTCAACAACTTGCTATAAAACTTATGCAGCAATACGGTCTTTCAGATAAAGGCTGGGCATTTAAATTCGACAAGGCGAAAAAACGTTTTGGATCTTGCATACATGTAAGAAGAACTATTACTTTGTCTTCATCGCTTACCGTATTGAGAGAATTTAAAAATGTAAAAAATACCATTCTCCATGAAATTGCCCATGCATTAGTTGGTTATGGACATGGACATGATGATGTGTGGAGAGCAAAAGCATTGGAAATTGGCTGCAATGGTAATAGGTGTTCTAATGATGTAAGAATCAATGGCGCCTGGGTTGGTATTTGTCCTAATGGTCATATATCTTACAAACACAGGAAGCCAAGGGTAAGAATATCCTGTGGCATTTGTAAACCGAAAATATTTGATGCAGATTATTTGATTGTGTATGAAATGAAGTCTGAGGTGGACAAATAAAATTGCCTTAAACCCAGATTTTAAATCCGGGTTAAATCGACATTTTTCAGTCTTGCAGATATCAACTTTATACAAACAAAACTTTCCAAAATACAGTGAAAATAGAAACCTCAGAAATTATTTGAAACCGTTATAAGTTCAAAATCATGAACTCGAGAATATGCTTCACATCTTCACTAATCTGGCCGTTATGTTCATTGTGAAAAGTTGTGAAATATATCCATCCGGACTGGTAAGGATTATTGCAAGCACCAATACTATCGCCATGAGCCAAATGATCGGCAACAGCGTTTGCATTAACGGTAATGGTAATTGAAGTCCCATTACCTAACTGATGACAAATGGTTACATGTGAAGTATCTCTGCTTCCAACAAGAGGAGCATTATTATTGCCGTTATTATATTGGTTGGTTCTGATCAGCAAAGGGGAATTATCTGTAGGGTCGGTAACCATCGTTTGCCAAAAATTGTTATCAATGCTTTGAATACGTTCCCAAGAACCTAAATTATAACTAATGCTCATAGAGTCTTTGCCGAGATAATATTGAAGTTCGGGAGAAATAACTTGTGCATTAGGAACAACAGAAACAGCACCTGTTCTTCTGCTGCAAACTGTTGAATCAGCAATAAATCCGTAATAACGGGGAACTTGACATGCGGTCAATGCATTTTGTCCTGTCAGAAAATCCATGGAATAATCAGAAAGATAAAGACTACCCCCTCCACTCACAAAGTTGCTGAATGCAGAATCTATGTTTGAGTTTTCATAAGTGTTGTATGCGCCACAATTGATGAACAATACATCAAAATTGGAAATACCTGCAATATTTTGAATGTTTGTTGAATTGATAGATTGGGCATTGTATCCAAGACTGTCAATCAATATATTCTCTATTTTATCAAAACTTCCTGCGAGATAAGCAAAATTGCCAACCTGATTCAAACGAATCATATCTGATAAAGGAGTAGTTTGATTGGCAATTACATCAACTTGGATAATCGACCGAAACTTATCACCGTTTCCGGTTTGCACATGCAATTCCTGACCCGTTCCTACAGCGGCAGTCAAACTGAAGTTCCCATTGATATCAGTATGAGTGCTGTATAGTTTTTTTGCAGTGGAAATGAAAACCAACGCATAGCGGATAGGAGTTCTGTTGTTGGGTGATACTACTTTACCAGTAATGGTTCCTGTAATTTCAGGAACGCCATTGTCTTCAATGTTATTTTTTTTACAGCTGAAAAATAAAACTGATAATGAAGCGATCAAAGCGAAGGCGAATAACTTTCTCATGAAGACAATATTTTAGAAAATAAATATAAACTAATTAACACTATTCTTTACTCTTAATTTTTCGAGATTTTCGGCATAATTTCTAGCGCCTTTTTTATAATTACCGCTATAAAAATTCTGATCGTAAGTTTTTCCAGTGAACCTATCCATCAATCCGAATAAATAATCGGTGGTAGGAGGAAAACGGTCTTTTCCGATCCAATAACCTGGATTTTGATGTTCTAAAATGTAAAAAACATACCTGTACTTGCCAATATCGTATTTTGATGATTTGGGGTATCTGTCGTCGATAGCTTCGAACTTTCCTTTGTATTCTTTTTCAAAAGCTTCCACCATGCTTTCTGTGATTTTGTCTTTTGGTCCGGGAGAAATAAGAACGGTTGTTTCCGTTTTTCCGAAATCTTCGGGCATGTTGTATTTTTCTTTTTGAGCTTTTATATGATTAATGGAAAACAACAAAGCAATTGATAAAACTAATTTGTACATCATATTATTTTTATGGTGTTTGGATAATATTACCATCTGCGAAAGTTGTAAAACTAGTCCCATTGCTGCCACTCATTTGGAGGTTGCAGAAAGTGACTCTCAATTTTCCGTTCACATGTGATACATATATGGGCTGATTGGGCCAACTTGCCCAATAGATGCCGTTGGTTATAGAAGTGACAGTGATTTTATTGTCTATGGGATCTACAGGGTCGAACAACGGAGAGTTATAGGTTGTATATAAACCATCAGCAGGTTCAATGTTTCTCCAGTGAGGAGCGAAATAGATGTTCACATCTCCATTTGATGATGAAGAATACAGAGACATCAAAGAATAAGTGGATTCAATGCCTTTGTAAACAGCAGAAAAACTTTGGTCTGCCATGTTATTGTAGGCAATTGTATTTGTTGTA
>CANHLV010000140.1 GCA_947461495.1 Chitinophagaceae bacterium | reverse complement strand
TGCTACCCAAAAATCAAACATGTCTTCTTTGCTGATGGCATATAATCCTATCATTGCAATCTTTGTATTTTTACTTAACGGCAAGAGATTTTTATTATTCTTCAACATCACAATTGAACTGTTCGCTGCTTCTCTTGCAATTTTTCTGTTGGCATCGGTAAACAAGTTTTCTTTTTCTCTGGTTTCGTTGCAATATTTATAAGGATCTTCAAACAATCCCAATTTGAATTTATAATACAAAATTTTACCAACGGCTTCATCAACTTCAGTCATAGTTACCTTCCCTTCTTTCAACAATTCAGGAATATATTTATAAGAAACTTTAGATTCCATGTCCATCATACTTCCGGCTTTCAGCGCTTTATATGAAGCATCTTTATCATCAGCTGCATAACCATGAGTAATCATTTCTTTGAAGGAACCCCAATCACTCACCAAGAATCCTTTGTAACCCCATTTCTTTTTCAATACATCAGTCACTAAATATCTATTCCCACTTGCAGGAACACCTTCGAAAATATTGAATGAATTCATTACAGACGCAGCACCCGCATCAATAGCACCTTTGTATGAAGGCAAATATTTATTCCACAGTTGTACACGGGAAACATCTACCGTATTGTATTCTCTTCCTCCTTCAACCGCACCGTAAACAGCAAAATGTTTTACGCAAGACATAATGTGTTGGTTATCATATTGTGATCCTTGCAGGCCTTTTACGCGAGCACCTGAAATCTTTGCAGCCAAATATGGATCTTCACCGGCGCCTTCCATTACTCTTCCCCAGCGTGGATCATTACTGATGTCGCACATCGGTGCAAAGGTCCAGTGAATACCTGCTGATGCAGCTTCTTTCGCAGCAACACCGCTATTTTTTTCTATCTGATTCAAATCCCAGCTACAAGCTTCTGCCAACGGAATTGGAAAAATAGTTTTAAATCCATGTATTACATCATATCCAAAAATCAATGGAATTTTCAATCGTGATTGCATCGCCACTTCTTGAATGGCTCTGGTATCCGCCGCTCCAATTACATTCAAGAGTGATCCCATTTTTCCCTCTCTTACCAACTGCATTTTCTCTTTCTGTCCATTATCATTTACAGCCGGACCGGTAAAGGCGCCGCCATTCAATTGATTAAGCTGACCTGCTTTTTCTACAGGTGACATTCTGCTCAATAAATCTTTTACTCTTTGCTCGATTGGTAATTTCGAATTGAGGTAAGCAGGTGTTTGTTGTGCTGATGTTTTGATGACTACAAACAATACAAACACGAAAAGAATTTTCTTCATTTGTTTTATTTTTTAGAGTTGTAAAAATCCTATTTTATTTTTACAATTACCGCATGCCAGCGTTTTAATTTTACAAGATTGTTTTTAACTGAAAATTTAGCATCATAATTATTGATGAGCTCTTCTTCTGATTTCATTTCTGAAGATAAATTAAAGCTTCCTCAGTTATTACTAAAAGTCAATAAAATCAATAGTTTTTCGCCATTCCATTCACGGGTATAGGCATATACTTCTGGGTTTTCTTTGTTGAGCTAACTGTATTTTCCATATACCAAAGCTAGACTGGATTTACGAAGCGGGTTTGGGATTGGGCGTTTTTTCAAAAGGTTTGATTAGTTCAAGAGGTTGATTTCTAAAAAACATATAACCATTTTAATAAAACAATAAACAAATCTTCCTAAGTTCAAAAAGTTCATTCATGAATAAAATCTAACATTTTGAACAAAGTGAACCTCTGGAAGCTTTTGAACGATTCCACTCATTACCCAGCATCACTTACAATATGTAGATTATTTTGAAAATCCATTTTTTGATTAGAACACAATGCTCAAAGTACATTCCATTAAAAAATTAAATGTTGTTTATGTTTGATTTTTTCACTTGTCATTTCATTTACAAACTGAACAACGGGTAATTGTTTAATCATTTGTTGAATTTCACTTACTTCGATGCCGCTGATGTCATCTCCTTTGATCATCCACAGAAAATCAAGATGTTTAAATTCAGGTAGAAGGTATTCGCCCATGTGTTGGTTATGGTATAAATAATGAACGATTGTGGTTTGAGGAATTTGATATTCGTAAATCGAGAAAAAATAATTACGTGTTTTTTTTCGCAGTTCTATTTCAAGGTCACTGTTTAAACGAAAGGTATAACCTAAATGTTGGTTGATATACCATATAAACTGATAGTTTTTTACAGGAGCCACAATGCCCAGCAAATGGGTATTTTCAAAAAATTCTTCAGCCAGTAAATCATTGTTGATTTTGAGCTTCATAACCCGAATTTAAAAAGTTAGTTCCAGTTTAATGTCTTCCGTACCTCTTTTTATTTTAACTGTTGTGGTATCGCCTTTATTAAACTTGCTTAATGTTTGCATATAAGTTTCTACATCACTTACCATAAAGTCGCCCAATTGATAAATTACATCACCGGTTTTAACGCCTGCTTTTTGAGCAGGTCTGTTATCACTAACGCCATCAACTTTTACACCATTGCCGCTGAAAGTATAATCCGGCATGATGCCCATGGTTACTTTAAAAGAACTTTTACCCATCGCAGCAGCTTCTCTGGTTTTAGTAAATGAAACTTTATCAAATGAAGCTGTTTTTTCAATCAATGATTGTATGTATCTGATGATTTTTAATTCTCCATCATAATTGATTTTATCCGCATCATCCGATGGTTTGTGATAATCACTATGTGTACCAGTAAAGAAAAACAAAACAGGCAAATCCTTTCTGTAAAAAGATGTATGGTCGCTGGGTCCGCTGCCGGCGCTGTCAACTTTTATTTTGAAATATTCATCGTTGGTGTTGATGAGTTGTCCCCATGCAGGAGAAGTGCCAAAACCTCCAACCGTCAATCCATGAGTGGAATCATTTAACCTTCCCACCATGTCCATGTTCACCATGTAGTTTACATTTTTAAAATCGATTGGAGTATGTTCAACAAAATATTTTGAACCATATAAACCCAATTCTTCTCCAGAGAAAGCTATAAAAACATAATTGAACTTTTTATTTCCTGATTTTTTTAAAATAGAAGAAAGCGCAAGTAATGCGGCTGTTCCGCTCGCGTTGTCATCAGCGCCATTGTGTATCATTTTTTCTTTTCCAACATATAAAGAGTTATGATCTTCACCATAACCAAGATGATCATAATGTGCCCCAAGGATAACCGTTAGTGGAGCGTTGTTGTTGATATATCCAACTACATTGTGACCGGTTCTTTTAGAGTTTGAAATTTCTATATGCGCAAATGGACCTTCATTTTCACTTTGTTTTTGAATATCGGAAATAATTTTTTTGTTACAGAAAATGATACCTGAAGCTAATTTCTGCTTTTTATTCTTGGCATCAAATGTATAGTTGAAAGCAGTGTCTGAGCTATTATATACAATTATTAATTCTGTATGTGTTGACATTTCATTCAATTTTTGAAAAAGCGCCTCTTCAACATCAAAATGTGGATTGTCTTTGTTTTCTGAAATCAAATATCCCAGATCGTACATCACAAGCATTTTACCCGAACTAAAATCTCCATTACCCGAATAAGGCATTGGGATAAAATCTTCATTGAGTTTATAAGAAGTATTACCAACTTTAAATGAGCAGTTTTCAGCATATACTAATCCATCATTCACTTCAAAATCCTGAATGTAATTCGGAATTCCTGCTATAGGTTCAATACTATTTTTCTGGAAATTTTCAACAATGAACTCATAAGCTATTCTTTCGCCAGGCGTTCCTGTTCTTCTGCCTTCAAGTTTATCATCGGCTAAAAACGAAACTGACTTTTTAATGTCTTTGAGAATTTGTTTGTCGGATTGCGCAAAGCTTAATTGGCTTACCAAAAGCAATAGGAGTAAAATCGGCTTCATGAATTATTTTTAAGTATAACAAAGTTAACCAAAGCTATCTTTCTTTAATTCGTAAATTATTTGGAAGTTAATCGTGTTACTTTTGCATGGATAACAAGAAAGTCATTGGCTCAAACAATCAATATAGCACTGGTCGGGAATCCCAATTGCGGAAAAAGTTCGATTTTTAATGAGCTTACCGGGTTGAACCAAAAAGTAGGAAACTTCCCTGGAGTTACTGTTGATAAAAAAACGGGTATCGCTAATATTACTTCTTCGCTCACTGCGAATTTCATTGATCTTCCAGGAACCTATAGTTTATATCCCAAACGTGCCGACGAATGGGTAGCGTATAAAGTATTGCTGAATCAGGATGAAACTATTTTACCCGAAATGATTGTACTAGTGGCCGATGCCAGTAACCTGAGAAGAAACTTACTTTTCTGTACACAAATTATAGATTTGAAAATTCCAGTTGTAGTTGCATTGACAATGATGGATCTGGCAACACAAAAAGGAATTAAAATTGATATTGCCGGATTGGAAAGAGAATTGGGCGTTCCGGTTGTTATCGTAAACCCAAGAAAGAGAAAGGGAATTGATCAATTAAAGAAGACCATAGAATCAACGTTTCAGAATAATTTACAACCTCCCCGTGAGTTCATTTATAGTCATATGCTCGCACCGGTGGCAATTGAACAGATTCAGAAAATATTTCCACAGCTCAGCAATTACCAAGCGATTCATTATTTAATCAATCATGAGCAATTTAATTTAAGCAAACAAACCTCGCTAGATATTGAGCAGATTGAAAAGGAAAACAAATTCAATCCTACCAAAACGCAGGCCGAAGAAATCATGCAGCGTTATGCAAGAATAAAGCATATCATGCAACTAACTGTTGTTGAAAGTGATCCACTCAAAAAATCTTTACTGACAGAAAAAATCGATAATGTACTGTTACATCAAAAATGGGGTTATCTGATTTTGTTGGTTGTGTTGTTTTTCCTGTTTCAAGCTGTTTTTTGGATTGCAAAATATCCCATGAATTTTATTGAATGGATTTTTGGAAACATGAGCGGTTGGCTTTCTGTTCATTTGCCTATCGGCTGGTTCAGTGACTTGTTTATCAATGGTGTTATGGCCGGATTGAGTGGCATCATGGTTTTTGTACCACAGATTATGATTTTGTTTGGATTGATTACATTGTTGGAAGATAGTGGCTATATGGCGCGTATTAGCTTTCTCACAGACAAGCTTATGCGCAAATCAGGACTAAATGGAAAGAGCGTCATGCCTATGATCAGTGGATTTGCCTGTGCAGTTCCGGCCATCATGAGCGCAAGAAATATTGAAAATAAAAAAGAACGTTTGCTCACTATCATGATTACGCCTTTGATGAGCTGCAGCGCGCGTTTGCCCGTTTACACGATTCTAATCGCGTTGGTAATTCCTCAGAAATTGTATTTAGGATTTATCAGTTTACAGGGTTTAGTTATGATGTTATTGTACATATTTGGCACTTTCATGGCGATGCTCGTAGCTTGGGTGATGAAATGGTTTATTAAATCAACGGAGAAAAGTTATTTCATTCTCGAACTACCGGTATACAGAAGTCCGAGATGGAAGAACATGTTCTACACCAT
>CANHLV010000139.1 GCA_947461495.1 Chitinophagaceae bacterium | reverse complement strand
TTCCTTTCTAATGCTCAAGGATTTTATTGCAAAATACTCTTTCCCTTTGTTGGAAAAAATGATTTTAGAATATCCAATGTATGTACCGGAACTATCACTAATTACAACTTCATAGGTGATTTTTTTATCCGTAGTTTTTACATAACCCGTCCAAGCTCCTGATATATCATATTTAGATTTAGGTTGGGCATAATTACTTTGGGGACACAACATTATCATCAAAACAAAAAGGATAACAAATAAAAAAGAATGATGATTTTTTTGCTGCATTGGAAAAAACAAAATTTATTTACACCAACTCTTTTACAACATTAGCTACAATTAATGGCCTGCCTAATGTATAAAAATGTAAAATAGGAACTCCAGACTTTTTCAAATCTCTTGATTGATGTAAAAGCCATTCCTCTCCAACCTTCTCTACGTCTTCATCGTTTTTACATGCTGTTATCGCCTCTGTAAGTGGAGTCGGCAAATCAATATTAAACGTTTTGGGAAGTATCGTCAACTGCTTTTTGGTATATATCGGTTTTAGTCCCGGAATTATTGGAACCGTTATGCCTATTTCTCTGCAGGCATCAACAAATGCATAATATTTAGCATTATCAAAAAACATCTGTGTCACAATATAATCTGCTCCGGCGTCTACTTTTGCTTTCAAAAACTTCAAATCGCTCTCCATATTAGGGGCTTCAAAATGCTTTTCGGGATAACCAGCAACTCCAATACAAAATTTTGTTCTAGAAGTGTTTTTTAAATCTTGTTCCAAATAGACGCCCTGATTCAAATTAGTCACTTGTTTCAATAAATCTATAGCAAATTTATGACCTCCAGGCTCGGGCTCAAAGGTGCTTTCATTTTTTGCCGCATCTCCTCTCAACACCAAAACATTGTCAATTCCTAAATAATTTAAATTGATCAACGCATCTTCGGTTTCGTTCACGCTAAATCCACCACAAATAAGATGAGGCACCGTATCAACATTATATTTGTTCATTATGGAAGCGCAGATAGATTCTGTACCAGGCCTTTTTCTTACCACCACTTTCTCAAAACTACCATCCATTCTTTTTTTAAAACTGTGCTCGCTTCTATGATACGTTACATTAATAAAAGAGGGCTTATATTCCATTAATGGATCTAAGTGACTGTATAATGATTGAATACCCTTGCCTTTTAATGGAGGAAGGATTTCAAAAGAAATCAGCATCTTGCTGGCTTGATTAAGATGGTCGGTAACTTTCATTAATTTTTCTTTTGCTTTCGCCTTGTGTATACAAGACTATAAATGATGATTCTCTTTTTGAATTCGCGCGTAAAGATAAACCCAAATAAAAAAAGTATCAAGGATTGTTGAAAACAAACTCGAATATTTAAACCATTTTATTAAATAATTAGAATTATAGTTCATAACATAAGTTATTTTTGTAAAAATTTAATTTTGAACCTAACCATCCATACAAAAAATCTTGTAAAAATATACGGACAAAGAACCGTTGTCAATGACGTTTCTTTTCATGTAAGTCAGGGTGAAATCGTTGGACTATTAGGCCCAAACGGAGCTGGTAAAACTACCTCTTTTTATCAAGTTGTAGGGCTGGTCAAATCCGATAGCGGTGAGGTGTTTTTAAACGACATAAATATCACTGCTTTGCCTATGTATAAAAGAGCCCAACTGGGTATTGGATATCTCCCTCAGGAAGCAAGTGTTTTCAGAAAATTAAGTGTAGAAGATAATATTACTGCTGTTCTTGAAATGACTAAAAAATCTAAATCAGAACAAAAAGAAAAACTTGAGTCTTTACTTAATGAATTTCATTTACAACATGTTAGGAAAAACAATGGGGATACATTAAGCGGTGGCGAAAGAAGAAGAACAGAAATTGCGCGAGCACTTGCTGTTGATCCGAAGTTTATTTTACTAGATGAACCTTTTGCCGGCGTAGATCCTATAGCAGTAGAAGACATTCAGGAAATTATTGCAAAACTCAAATTTAAAAACATAGGAATTCTTATTACCGATCACAATGTAAATGAAACCCTTTCCATTTGCGATCGCGCTTATTTACTTATCGACGGAAAAATTTTCAAACATGGAACTGCTGAAGAGCTTGCAAGTGATGAACAGGTAAGACGTTTATATCTGGGTAGAAATTTTGAGTTGCGCCGTAAAGATTATTTACACGAGAAGGCTTCTCAAAGCAGTACTGATTAATATCATTTTTTTATTAGTTGTTTTCTATTTCTTATCTCCTTCAAATTTTTTACGGATTAATTTCTTTATCTTCCCAATATGAAATTGCTTTCTCCCGCAATATCAAAATTGGCAAGAATGCGCTTATGGCGTATTAAAAACTGGACCGACCATCCGGTAGCCGCCCAAAGAGAAGTATTACAAGATTTGGTTACCTCGGCTCAATACACTGTATTTGGTAAAAAATACAATTTCTCAAACCTTTTTTCAGTTAAAGAATTTAAACTTCATGTTCCAGTGAGTGAATATGAAAACCTGCAACCCTATATTCAACGAATGCTTGATGGTGAAGAAAATGTATTGTGGAACACACCCGTAAAATGGTTTGCTAAAAGCAGTGGTACTACAGGAAATAAAAGCAAATTCATTCCGGTAAGTGATGAAAGTTTAAATGAAAATCATTTTAAGGCAAGTAAAGATGTGCTGACCAGTTATTACAATAATTTTCCTTCTAGCGATTTATTGACAGGCAAAGGCCTTGTCGTTGGTGGCTCTCATCAAATCAATCATCTTAATGAAGATATACAATATGGCGACCTAAGCGCAGTGCTAATGCAAAACACCCCTTTCTGGGGACAATGGTTAAGAACCCCCGAATTAAGTGTTGCACTCATGGACGATTGGGGTGAAAAAATCGAAAAACTGGCCCAATCAACAGCAAACGAAAATGTCACCTCTCTGGCCGGTGTTCCTACCTGGACCCTTTTACTGTTGAAACGAATTCTCGAAATCAAAGAAAAGAAAACCATTAAAGAGGTGTGGCCAAATCTAGAACTATATATCAATGGCGGCGTTTCGTTTGTTCCTTACCGTGAGCAGTTTGAAAAAGTAATAGGAAAGCCCATTAACTATCTTGAAATATACAATGCTAGCGAAGGTTTTTTTGCCGGCCAGGAAAGTCCCGAACACGATGGTATGACACTTTACACAGAACATGGTATCTTTTATGAATTCATGCCTGTTGAAGAATATGGGAAAACATTTCCAAAAACATTGGGACTTGATAAAGTAGAAATCAATAAAAATTATGGACTCATCGTCTCCACAACCGGAGGCTTGTGGAGATATCTGGTTGGCGACACGATAAAATTCACATCAATAAATCCTTATAGAATCAAAGTAACCGGCAGGCTTAAACATTATATCAACGCTTTCGGTGAAGAAATAATTGTAGATAATGCCGACAATGCAATCGCAGAAGCTGCTGCAAAATGTAATGCTGTCGTTGCTGACTATACAGCAGGCCCTGTTTATTTTTCAGATTCAGGAAACGGCGCTCACGAATGGCTAATTGAATTTCATGAAGCACCCGAAAAACTTGAACAATTTACAGCCGCTCTTGATAATGCTTTGAAAAAAGAAAACAGCGATTATGAAGCAAAGCGCTTTAAAAATATTGCTCTGAGCTTACCAAAAATTAAAGTCCTTTCAAAAGGAACTTTTACAAAATGGCTGCAACAAAAAAATCAAGTAGGCGGTCAACATAAGGTTCCTCGGCTTAGCAACGATAGAAAAATTATAGAAGAAATTCTTTCGTTGATTGAAGCCGAATTTTAATCCCTTTTCTTTTATTACTTTTTTAATCCCTTTCTCAATCTTATTTTTGCTGACTAAATAATATAAAGATGAAGTTACTACAAGGTAAAGTGGCTGTAATTACTGGGGCGGCCAGAGGTATCGGTGAAGCCGTAGCATTAAAATTCGCTGAACATGGCGCAAATATTGCGTTTACTTACATTAGCGACAACAGTAAAGAAAAAGCAAATGTGCTTGTTGAAAAACTAATGGTATTAGGCGTTAAAGCAAAAGCCTACCAAAGCAACGCTGGCGATTTTTCTGCTTGCGAATCCTTTATCAACGATGTACTCACAGAATTTGGTCAAATAGATATTTGTGTAAATAACGCTGGCATTTCTAAAGATAATTTACTGCTTCGCATGACTCCTGAACAATGGAACGATGTAATGCAGATAAATCTCAATAGCGTTTTCAATATGACCAAGCAGGTTATTAAACCAATGATGAAAGCGAAAAGCGGAAGCATTATCAACATGAGTTCTGTAATAGGCGAAATGGGTAACGCCGGACAAACAAGCTATGCGGCAAGCAAAGCTGGTGTTATTGGTTTTACAAAAAGCGTTGCTAAAGAGCTTGGAAGCAGAAATATACGCTGTAATGCTGTTGCACCAGGCTTCGTTGAAACCGACATGACTAGTTATCTTAAAGATGGCGCTAATGCCGATAAATATTTATCCATGATTCCTCTTGGAAGATTTGCTTCCGGAGAAGACATTGCCAACACTTGTCTATTTCTGGCTTCAGATATGGGCTGCTATATTACAGGACAAACAATCAGTACTTGTGGTGGCATGAATATTTAATTCAACCGGGTTTGTTTAATTTATTTTCAAAAACACCTACTTTTTATTTTAAATAAAGAATTTTTCTTTTTATAATAATCTGCTGCTCTTGTTTTTCCTATTTATCTTCGCAGTCGGCTATGAAAAAAATGGTTTATTTTTTTGACAATCTTACCTTCATTAGGGCGTTGACAATTTCTTTTTTACTATCTGTTTGCGCGCTGTTTTTTTTAGGCGGGGATTTTTATTTCGTCTTATCTGTAAAATCTTTCAATTATGAAAAGAAATACCAAGATGAGGAAAAATCAGAACAGTCAGAAAAATCAGAAAAGAATCAGGAAGATTTTTTCTCATTTATAAATGATTCATTCAAAACCGCAAACAATTTAATCATTGATTGCTCCAATTCATACTTTACCCTTTCTGAGAAAAAGAGATTAAAGGGTTACTCTGATATCCTTTCGCCGCCTCCCGACGAAGTTTGCTTTGTTTGATTTCGTAACTGATATTTTCAGTTCTTTTTAAAATTCATTGAGAAGTATTTTATTTCGAAAGAATTGATATTATTTTCCTGTCGTTATTATCTATTAATTTTTATTATGAAAAAATATTTTACAAGTTTTGGTGCAGATTTTTCCGCAGCAATTGTTGTTTTTTTAGTGGCAATACCTCTATGTTTGGGGATTGCTGTTGCCAGTGGACTGGGTGAATTTTCGGGAATCATTGCCGGCGTGGTCGGGGGTGTTGTTGTAGGATTAATAAGTGGAAGTCACTTAAGCGTAAGTGGTCCCGCAGCAGGACTAACCGCTATTGTTGCGGCTTCTGTTTTAAAACTCCCTGCCATTGAAGCCTTTTTTTTAGCGGTTGTGATAGCTGGTTTGCTACAAATTATCATGGGATTTTTGAAGCTGGGAGTTATAGGAGATTATGTTCCCAACAGTGTCATTAAAGGAATGTTAGCCGCTATTGGTATCATTTTGATTTTAAAACAATTGCCTCACCTTGTTGGTTACGACAAAGACTATGAAGGCGACGAATC
>CANHLV010000138.1 GCA_947461495.1 Chitinophagaceae bacterium | reverse complement strand
GGTAAAAAAGAACAAAAAGAATCACTCGATCAAGGTTTACAAAAAACCAAGGAAGGCTTTTTTAGTAAAATCGCGAAAGCTGTTGCAGGAAAAAGCACAGTAGATGCAGAAGTTTTGGATGATGTGGAAGACGCTTTGGTAAGTGCGGACGTAGGAATTGCAACTACAGTAAAAATTATCGATCAATTAGAAAAAAGAATCGCTCGAGATAAGTACTTAAATACTAGCGAGTTGAATAATATCATTAAAGAAGAAATTCAAAATATTTTAGTTGATTCTCCTCAGGATACAGATTACATCAATTACGAATTGCCAACCGGGCATAAGCCTCATGTAATATTAGTTGTAGGTGTAAATGGAGTAGGAAAAACAACTACAATTGGTAAATTGGCACATAATTTTTCTTTAGCAGGAAAATCTGTTTTACTGGGTGCTGCCGATACATTTAGAGCTGCTGCGGTAGACCAGCTGACTATCTGGAGCGAAAGAACAAATGTTCCAATCGTAAAAAAAGAAATGGGTAGCGATCCTGCATCTGTAGCTTATGACACTGTAATTAGTGGTGTTGCTAAAAATGTAGATGTTATTCTTATAGACACTGCCGGGAGATTGCATAACAAAGCTCATCTTATGGATGAATTGTCCAAGATAAAAAGAGTGATTCAAAAAGTAATTCCAGATGCGCCACATGAAGTGATGTTGGTGTTAGATGGAAGTACAGGACAAAACGCTTTGGAACAAGCAAAACATTTTACTGCTGCAACAGATGTTACGGCATTAGCCATTACCAAATTGGATGGTACAGCAAAAGGCGGTGTTGTATTAGCGATCGCCGATCAATTTAAAATCCCGGTCAAGTTTATTGGAGTGGGAGAGAAAGCTACCGACTTGCTCGTTTTTGATAAAAAGGATTTTGTGGATGGGTTGTTTCAGATGGGGTAGTTTGGATGGGCTGGATATGCTGGATATGCTGGATATACTAGATGCTAGATACTGGATACTGGATGCATTTTAGTTCAAAAAGTTTGATAGGTTAAATTTGTTCAAAAGGTTGAGTGATGAGTTTTCAATAAATCGCTTGATTCCCAGCAAAGTATTGAATGGGACGTTGTGTTTTTTGAAATTCAAAATTGATGTTGATTCAATTACAAACCTCATTTTTTATTTTTAAATTTTGAATTTTTCTTACTCCCTCAAATAAATTATTTCTCAAAAACAAGGAGCCCCTAAGAATAGGGGCTCCGTTTTTTACCAAAACTAACTGCTTATGAGAAATTCTTAATTAATTTTTTAACTGTATAAAGCTACGATCACAATTACCCTTTCGGTGTTAATCGATAGCTAATGTATTGGTAAGAAGTAGTTAAATGCGAGATAGGCTGGATATGTTGGATAAGCTAGATAAGCTAGATAGGCTGGATAGGCTGGATAAGCTAGATAGGCTGGATACTATTTTGTTCGGAATGTTCAAAAGGTTCAATGAGTTCAAAAGGTTCAATGAGTTCAAAAGGTTGGAGATAACCTACTGAACTCATTGAACCTTTTGAACCTCTTAAACCTTTGAATTTATGCGAATGTTTTAATCAACAGAATAATAAATCCATATATCGCAGTAGTGACAAAAATTCCTTTTGCGGTTTTGTCTTTTGCAGTGTTGATATATAAAGTGAAGACTGCAGCATTGGCTAATAAAGAAAGGCTCATTGCTGCTGATAATGTTCTGAAACCGGGTTCGACATACAAAAACTGAAAGAATTCCTTCATCGAAAAAATTCCGAATTTATACCATTTGAAAATCATAAATCCTAGCATGGGAGCAATAAGTCCTAATATCATTCCGAAAACAAGGTTGTCTTTTTTGAATATCATTTGAAGGAGATTGTTTTTTCTAAATGCTTTTTTAAAGTATAGTTAGTTAAGTCAAATTGTACAGGAACCACACTTACATAATTACCTTGTAATGCCCATACATCCGTATCTTTTGCTTTATCGAAATTTTTAAATTCGCCAGTAAGCCAGAAATATTTTTTACCCTGAGGATCTACTCTTTCATCAAAAGACTCGTCATATTTTGCATAAGCCTGTTTACAAATTTTGATGCCTTTGATTTCATCATATGGTACTGAAGGGATGTTTACATTCAACAATAAATGCTTATCTAATTTCTTTTGTTTTAATATAGTAGAAACAATAGTGTGTACAATTTTTTGAGCAGGTATCATGTCTGCTTCATATCTGTAATCTAGGAGAGAAAATCCAATACTCGGAATCCCTTCGATAGAAGCTTCCATTGCTGCTGACATCGTTCCACTGTAAATAACATTGATGGAATGATTCGCGCCATGATTGATACCACTCAAACAAATATCTGGTTTACGGTGAAGGATTTTATCAACGGCTAATTTTACACAATCAACAGGTGTGCCTGATGTTTGCCAGGCTTCCACACCTTCAAACAATTCTACTTTATTCATTCTTAATGGAGAGCCAATAGTGATGGCGTGTCCCATACCGCTTTGAGGTTTATCTGGAGCAACAACCACAACTTTACCAAGTCCTCTTGCAGCTTCAACCAAATTTTTTATTCCTGGAGAAGTAATGCCATCATCGTTCGTAATTAAAATTATTTTTTCTTCTTTAATTGCTTTTGCCATAGTAGTAAATAATAGGGTGATTTAATTGCGAGAATTTAAAATCTAGGAAAATCGGGACGGGCAATAGCGCCGCCTTTGAATGACCAAGGTATAGAGATTAGAATGAGTAAAATAGCGATTCCAAAAAAGATTAAAGTTTTTTTGTGTTTGCTATCTGGAGCCGCTTTTTTTACAGCAGTGCGTCCTACGTGTACCAAGATCCATGCAAGTATCATCATGAAACCATGTTCTACGATAAAGAATCTGTCGTAACTATTTTTCATCACTTCACCCATAGATTTCATTTTAGCGAACCATCCGTTTGAATACAATAAAATGATTCCCATCAACAATTGTAGATCACAAAAAATCATAAAGAACAAACTGATTTTATTGTCAGCAGAAGAGTAAGCTCTTTTTTTAATCATGCCTCCAATGGAAGTGATGATTGCAAGTAATCCGAAAATCAAGATAGCCCATCTGATAAGGCTGTGTAAAATAAGTACTGATTGCATAATTTTTATTTTAAGCAAATTTAGACAAATAGTTGGTCAATTTGATAATGTAGGGATTGGGTTTGGAAATTAGGAATTTGGGATTAGGGATTGGGGAATTGGGAAAAAATAAATAATAAGAAACAAAAAATAAGGAATAAGGAAGAGGCAGTTAGCTTCGAGAAATAGAATATCGGTTGAGTCAACGCCAAACGCCAAACAATTAATAATTCGTGAATTCGTGGTTAACACAAGTAAAAAGTAAAAAGTAAAAAATCTAAATAAAAACTTCGTGCAAATTTGTGACTTGGTGTCTTTGTGGCAAAAAATAATTCGTGGTTAACCCAAATAAAAAAAAACTTCGTGCAACTTTGTGTCTTCGTTTGGCAAAAAAATAATTCGTGAATTCGTGGCCAACAAAAAAATAAATTTTGCGAAACTAAAATATTTAGTATATTTGTGCTAATCAAATTAGTTTAGTTATGTCAAAAGCCGGATTAAACCTCAAATATCTTCGCAAGTTGCGTGGATGGACACAAGAAGAATTTGCCCATAAATTAAACATTAAAAGATCTTTGATTGGAGCCTATGAAGAAGAACGAGCCGATCCAAGAATCGAAATTCTCGAGGTTGTCTCGAATATGTTTAAGCTATCGATGGACGAATTGTTGTTGAAAGATTTATCACAGTCTATGAATACCGGCGGCTATTTACAAAAACGCAGAATGATGAAAATAGGCAGTGCTGATAGAAATATTATCCACTTCGTACCTGTTAAAGCAGCGGCTGGTTATCTTACAAGTTATGCCGACAGTGAATTTATAGACGAGTTGAATACATTTACACTTCCCATGCTTACAGGTGGCGATTATCGAGCCTTTGAAATTATTGGAGATAGTATGTTGCCTACACCAAGTGGTAGTATTATAGTAGGAGAAAAAGTAGAATCGCTAGAGGATACCAAAAACGGACAAGCATATATAGTCGTTAGCAAAAATGAAGGGATTGTTTACAAGCGTATTCAAAAGAATAGTAAGTCTAAAAACAAAATCACACTTGAGAGCGATAACCCCAATTACCAGCCCTACCAAATAAATTCAGAAGATATAGTAGAATTGTGGCAGGCACAGGTGGTAATAGGTAAAGTAGCTTCTCAGCAAAGATGGGATGTAAATTCATTGGCCAATCTGGTAAACAATTTACAAGATCAGGTGAGTACGTTGAAGAAGAAGATGAATTGATCTTAATTTGTTTCAAAGGTTCAAAAAGTTCAATAGGTTCAAAAGGTTAAATCGCTACGCTGGTTTAATGGTTTAAGGTACGAACGCCAAACAAGCGCAGCGACCAAACACCAAACACCAAACATTCTTTGTTCATTTCTTGTGCAAAACTGCCTCTCATAATGAACAAATCTCTTTTAGCAAAATCATACCTTCAAAATATTAATTAGATACATCGATAACAATTAAAAACAAAAAACATGATTAAGTTACAGATCATTGGCAATCTGGGAAAAGATTGCATCGTAAAGGAAGTAAATGGTAAAAATGTCATCAACTTCAGTGTGGCTCATACCGAGCGTTACAAAGATTCTCAGGGTAATCAAAAAGAAAGAACAACCTGGGTGGAATGTGCTTATTGGACAGACAGAACTGCCTTAGCTCAGTATTTAACCAAGGGCAGGACAGTTTATGCAGAAGGTTCACCTGAAGCAGATGCATACACCAACAAAGAAGGGCAACCTGCTGCAACATTAAGAATGCGTGTGCAAAATGTTCAATTGCTGAGCAACAACAACAGCAATGAAGGCGCAACTTCTACTTATTCAAACGTAGGGTCTACTGCCGTTTCTTCTAATCCTGTTAATACTCCTGCAGAAATGTCGACTACAGGTGGAGATGATGGACTTCCATTTTAATATTGCTTCAAATTAATTGATAACTTAGCTTCTCATTTTTGGGAAGCTTTTTTTTTAAAAATGTTCAAAAAGTTCAAGAGGTTTAAAATGTTCGAAAGGTTTGAACTGTAAATAAACATCAATAAACACCAAACACCAAACGCCAAACAACAAACAACAAACAACAAACACCAAACAACAAACGCCAAACACCAAACACCAAACAACAAACATTTTTAATCTTATGCACAAAATTCTAATTCCCTTTTTCATTCTAATTAGCACCTGTTCTTATTCTCAAACCAACTTTAATCAATATGTAAACCCATTCATAGGAACAGGCGGTCATGGTCATACTTACCCGGGTGC
Organism: Chitinophagaceae bacterium; assembly: GCA_947461495.1. Taxonomy (GTDB): domain Bacteria; phylum Bacteroidota; class Bacteroidia; order Chitinophagales; family Chitinophagaceae; genus Ferruginibacter. The sequence goes on along the minus strand of CANHLV010000138.1, from coordinate 268 downwards.
GGTTGTGCCTCATGGTATGGTGCAATTAAGTCCAGATACCAGATTGGAAGGTTGGGATGGTTGCGGCGGATATCATTATTCAGATAGTTTTATTTATGGATTCACTCACACCCATTTGAGCGGAACGGGTTGTACAGATTATGGTGATATTTTGCTGATGCCCGGCAATGGTAAACCTTCTCCAAGCAATAAAATATATGGTTCAATGTTTTCTCATAATTCAGAATCAGCATCTCCGGGGTATTACAAAGTGAAATTATTAGATGAT
>CANHLV010000137.1 GCA_947461495.1 Chitinophagaceae bacterium | reverse complement strand
CCAAATTTGTAATGGCTTCATTATGATAGGCTTTTAATGATAATAATAAATACTCTGAAGCCAGCTTTAATGCCGGCTTCAGAGTTTATGGTTTAATAAAAATTCAGGTTCACAACAAACTCGTCTCCTAATTGTGAAACCGGATACAGACCTCCTTTTACCACTTTCGTAACGCCACTTTCGAAAGTGAATGAAAGCGATTTATCTTCAATTTCAAAGTTAGAGAAATCCACTTTTTCAAATCCTTTTTCAAATTTCACATTTACAGGCAAATGAAGTTCTGCTACCTGTCCATTTGATTTCATCCAGACATTTACTTTATCACCTTTGATATAGCTTTTGCCAACACAAGGGTTGCAATTCAAGCTAACAGAAAATTTTAAACAAATTCCTAATCCGCTGCTGCAGCCCGTTCTGGGTTTGTGAAGATTAAGCATGTCCATAGAGAAAACAACTGAAGGACAAAAGCCATCTGGGCAAGGAGGAATACCGCCGCCATCAGGACTAGTTTTAGTAGATTGACAAAAACATGTTGCAGAAAACAAGGTCAAGGCAATAAATAATAATTTTTTCATTGTCATTAATTTAATTTGATTGATTAAAATTTGCTTTGATTACGGTTAAAGCTTTCAACCGAACAATGGCCATTGATGATGCAAAATTGTATAGCATCAAAATAAAAACCATGAAAAAACACTGAAGAAAATTCAGTCACAGCATAACTTTATTCAGCAGTTTTTTTATTGTGTAATCCACATGATTCTCTTGTTATTTTCTGTTTGAAATCGGTTCAATTTCTCATTGAAATAAAATCGCCTCGAAATAATTTTACACTTTCATTATTAATTAAAAAACACAATCAGATGAAATCAAATCTAAACGTAGGAGGCTACGAAAGAGTAAAAATTGGCAACAACATTCGCAAATGGAGAGCCATGAACGACATTAAGCAAAAAGATCTTGCCAACGCACTAAAAATGTCGGAAGCTGCTGTTAGCAATATAGAAAATGATATGTCTGAAATTACGCTCAGTCAGCTTGAAGACATTGCCATTACTTTAGAAATAGAAATCGAACATTTATTTTCTGATCCTCATGATGTAGTAAAAGAAAAAAATTATAGCAATGCTACACCGGCTGAAAAAAATGAAGTGATGGACAAGGAATTACTCTATGCATTGATTGGAAGTATTCAAAAAAAAGATGAACAACTAAAATATGTAATTGATAATGTAATGTATAAAATGGATAATATTTCAGATAATGTATTGAGGAGGAAATCATTTTAATACAGTAATGATATTTGGTTGGGACCATTTCATTAGACTATTTCAGCTATTAAATTGATATAAAATTGAATTAAATCCACAAAAGGTATATTTTTATACTTTGACTTTAATTCAACCATGAGAATTTTTTATCTGTTATTTTTCTTTTGTATTGCATCATTTTTTTTATCATGTAAGCCTTCTGGTGTCATCTCCATTAATCATAAATTTGAAAGCAAACAACTTCATTCCGATTATTCTCTATTGAAAAATATTCTTGAATTAAAACATCCATCGCTTTACTGGTACACATCAAAAGATAGCATGGATTATTATTTTGACTATTATAAAAATAAAATTCAAGACAGCATGACAGAACAGGAGTTTACCTGGCAAGTAATCTCTCCATTGCTTAATAAAATTCATTGTGGACATACCTCTGCAATGAGAAGTATATCAAATATCAGACAAAGCAAAAACAAGAAATATCCTTCATTTCCCCTTGAACTGAAAGTATGGAATGATACGATGGCTGTTGTAGGAAATCTGAATGCAAAAGATAGTATTTTTAAAAGAGGAACAATCATAAAAAGTATCAATGGATTTTCATCCAGTGAAATCATTTCTAAAATGCTGGATCATTTGTCTGAAGATGGGTATGCTCACAATGTAAACTACATCAGAATCAGCAGCAATTTTCCGGCAATGCACAATTATGTATTTGGACTCAGTAAGGAATATACTATTACGTACATGGACACTTCCGGAGATTTACTTTCGACTATTATTCCATTATATGTGCCTGGAAAAGATACAACAAAGTCAGACACTGCTTTAATCGCAAAAAAAATAGTTAAACCAAAAATAAAAAAGGGTACAAACTATCGTTCATTTCAAATTGACAGCAGCGGACAATTTGCTATCATGAGATTGAATACATTTTCTAGTGGGCATCTCAGACGTTTTTACAGAAAATCATTTAAGACAATTAGTAAAAATCACATTCCCAATCTGATTGTGGACATCAGAATCAATGGCGGTGGAAATGTGAGCACATCAACATTGTTCACAAAATATTTCTCAGAAAAAAAATTTAAGGTTGCAGATTCTGTTTTCTCAAAATCCAATAAGGTAAAACCATATTCAAAATACTTTAAAGGGAAATGGTTAAATAATCTGGGCTTTATTTTTGTAGCCAAAAAGAAATCGGATGGACAATATCACCTTACCCGTTATGAAAGAAAATATTTCAAACCGAAAGTGAAAAATCATTTCAACGGCCATGCCTATGTGTTGATTAATGGCCCTACATTTTCAGCTTCTTGTTTGTTTGTAAATGCAGTAAAAGGTCAAAAAAATATTTCCATTGTAGGTGAAGAATCGGGAGGGGGTTGGTATGGTAATAACGGAATTTTTATTCCTGAAATAAAATTGCCAAGCACTCACATTAGAGTAAATATGCCATTATTCAGACTTGTGCAATATCGCCATGAAAACCAAAACAAAGGGAAAGGCATTTGGCCGGATATTTATATTCCTACTTCTTATGAGGCTTTGAAAAAAGGCTATGATATGAAAATGAAGGTTGTGAAAGAAATGATTTTGAATGCTGAGAAGCAACCTTAGCCTTACAGTAATATATTGAAATCGTCGGCGTCTTTTAAAAATGGAAGTTTGGCTCTGGTTTGAGTGAGCGTTTCTTTTTCAAGGATGATGGTAAAAATGTCTTCCTTTCCATTTTGATGGTATAATATTTCACCCATAGGGTCTAAAATCATTGAATCGCCGCTGTGGTTAATATCATTCGCATCTTTACCGACTCTGTTCACACCGGCAACAAAACATTGATTTTCTATGGCTCTTGCCATTAATAATGTTTTCCAAGCATGACTGCGTCTTTCGGGCCAGTTGGCAACATAGATGAGCAAGTCAAATTCCGGATTTGAAGTTTCATCACCTGTATGTTGTTGTCTTGCCCAAACAGGAAATCGGAGATCGTAGCAAATTTGTAAATTAATCTTCCATCCGTTGACAGAACAAATCAAACGTTTGTTTCCTGCTGAATAATGTTTGTCTTCTCCGGCAAAACCAAATAAATGCCTTTTGTTGTAATGCCCAAAATTGCCATCGGGTTGCATCCAGATGAGACGGTTATAAAAATGGTTGTCTTCCTCAATAATCAAACTTCCTGTCAAGATGATTTTATTTTCTTTGCTAATACGCCTCATCCATTCCATCGAAGTGCCATCCATTTTTTCCGCTAAAGCACCAGCATTCATACTAAAACCGGTGCTGAACATTTCAGGAAGAATGACAATATGCGTGTTTTCTTTAATGCTTTTGATTTTTTCTTCAAGCATTGTAAGATTGGCATGCTTGTCTTCCCAAAAAAGATCAGTTTGTATGGTGGTGATGGAAAGATTTGACATAATGAGTAGTCCCCTCAATCCCCCAAGGGGGAAGTTGATTATGTTATATTGATTGTGTTTATCCGGCCCCCTCAATCCCCCAAGGGGGAAGTTGATTATGTTATTTTGATTGTGTTATATCCAGCATCTAGAATACAGCTTATCCGCCAACCATTAAACCAGCGAAGCGACTCAAACCATTAAACCCTTAAACTACCCACTCGACTCGGTCAGAGACCTTCGTCGGCATTCAGTATCTAGAGTATCCAACCTAAAACCCCACCATTCCCAAACGATACAAATCAGTATTTTCTGCTTTGATGATACACTGGTTATCATTTAGTTTCATATATACATCTGGATGCAAATACATACCAGGTTCTTTTTCTCCAAACAATGGAGGGAAGTTAGCAATTGGTCTTGTTTCTGCTGCAACACCTGTGTTAGGATCAATAGTTGCATAAACAGCAATTCTCGGACTGCTTCCGAAAACTATGGCTTTTTTCTTTTCGTCGTATCTGTATTTTTCGTCGTTGAAAATTACATATAGTTTACCTTTCATAACTGAACTGAAATATGAATTCCATCTGTTGAAATCATTTTTAGAGCTGTTATCCTTTTTTATGGAAGTGTTGTATAGCGTTTTCCCTGCAGCATCAAAACCATCTGCATAAATTCTCATTGCATTGTAAGAATAGTCTCTTGCAAACATATCCTGTTCGCCTAAAGGAACTTTAGGATCTCTTTCAGCAGATTTTGAATTTACAATGAATTCCTCTCCCATGAGAATGAATTTATTCTCGTGAAAAATGAGAGATTTTGCAACGATATCTTTTCTTTTTTCAAATGGATTTACCGCCATTATTTTTGCTGATTCACCTGATTTATCGATACTGCTAATGAAGGAGCCATGATAAGCAGTACCAAAACCGATTTTCACTTTTGCATCTTCAGTATAATATCCTGCGATGGTGAAATTGCCCTCAGGAGAGATAGCTTTAGCAAGAGTAATGGCTTTTTTGTTACCATCAAGCTGAACTTTAAATTCTTTTAATGATTTTCCATTGAAAGAGAATATTGAATACGTGTTTCCTTCACCTTTCATATCTGTTTTCTTTAGGATAAAAACAGTACCATCATTATTCACAAAGGGCTCGTTGTATACAGCGCGTGTCCATGGATAAGCATAAGTTTGTTCAGATGACCAGATTTTTTCGAGCTTTTCGTTATATAAAGTGATGGTTATTTTTTCATTTTCGTCTTTGATCCATTCTGGCTCGGATAGAATTACTAATTTTTTTCCATCCGGTGAAGAAGCTACATCAAAACGACCGCGCTTTGATAGTTTCTCTGCATTAATGCCAGCAATAGCGATAGGCTTGTCAAATGAACCATCAGGATTGATTCCTATAGCGTTTAGTGTATTTTTCCCGGCATCTTTTGAAAAAAGTGATTTGAAGTGAAACGCTTTTTTATTGAGGTAAACCACATTCACAAAATCTTCTAAGGGATCTACAGTAATATTCTTTTTAAAATTTCTGTCGAGTTTTTCATTGAAACATTCTACAGTAATTGATGGATTGAATTCAGTTCCTGAAGGGGGAATATTGTTGTAGATATATATGCCATCAGAAAGTGTACCATAAAATTTAGATGTGATATCTAGATTTGGTTTTGTGTTGGCTGTGTTCCATACAAACTGAGGTTCTTGAGCAAAAGAAACTAGGCTTGTTAACAGTAATAAAAAAAGCAGATTTTTCATTTTCATTTTTTTTGCAAAACTAAAGATAAGAGTTGAATGAACGATTTTTTTTTGTGTGACTCGGAAGGAGACCTTCTTCGGCATTGATGGCGAATTAAATCCTCAACAACCAAACCTTAACCGAGACAGCTGTACCTGAAATTAAAAATCATATTCCCTTTTGTAAATATTAAGTCGAATACCAGCGCTGAATGATGTGCTGTTATTTGAAAAACCTGAGTTTAATTTG
>CANHLV010000136.1 GCA_947461495.1 Chitinophagaceae bacterium | reverse complement strand
TGATTTTAGTGAATTAATCAATACAAATCACAAAATTGTATTAAAGGATGAGAAGCTGACTTATGGAATGGACATATCTACTTTGTCCGGTCAGACTGATGATGCAGTTGTTGAATTTGTAGGTAATCCAGATAAAGAATTTTTCGAACTAGCCAGAACTGCAGGCTTGTTTTCAAGATTTAAAATTGATGATCGTTTATCCCATAAGTTTAATGAACTCTATGATCTTTGGCTATTGAACTCGGTTAATCAATCAATTGCTGACAAGGTTTTTATTTATAAAGATGTAGACAATAGTATAGCTGCATTTTTAACTGCCTCTATAAAAAACCAAATAGGTACTATTGGATTGATTGCGACTAAAGAAAATCAGCGAGGAAAAGGAATAGGTCAAAAGTTAATCAATCATTTACACGATTGGTACCTGACAAAAAAAATAAATTATTCGACTGTAGTAACCCAAAAGAAAAATATTAGTGCCTGTCATTTTTATGAAAAAATAGGATTCAAATTAATAAAAGAAGAATTGGTTTATCATTGGTGGGTAAAATGATTCATTACACATTAGAATAATTGAAAGTGAAAATCGGCATTGATGATTCCTATAATTTCAGTTTCCCAATTTACAAAAATTAAAAAATGAAAATTCCATTCAATAAACCATTTATTAGCGGGAAAGAATTACAATATATAAGTGAAGCGGTAGGATTGGGGAAATTATCGGGTGATGGTTTTTTCACCAAGAGCTGCCATCAATTTTTTAGAGAGAAATTTGGATTTGAAAATTGTTTACTTACAACCTCTTGTACTGATGCTTTGGAAATGGCGGCTATTTTGTTAAATATTCAGCCAGGAGATGAGGTGATCATGCCTGCTTACACCTTTGTTTCTACAGCCAATGCTTTTGTATTAAGAGGTGCTAAAATTGTATTCGCAGACAGCCGCAAAGATCATCCCGGCATGGATGAATCAATAGTTGAATCTTTGATAACATCAAAAACCAAAGCAATAGTTGTTGTACATTATGCAGGAGTAGCAGTTGACATGGATATCATCATGCAATTGTCTAAAAAGTTCGGTGTTTATGTGGTTGAAGATGCTGCTCAAGCAATAGACAGTTACTATAAAGGGAAGCCATTAGGAAGTATTGGTCATCTCGCTGCTTTTTCATTTCATGAAACCAAAAATATTCAAAGTGGGGAAGGAGGAATGCTGGTAATAAATGATGACACATTCGTTCAAAGAGCTGAAATCATCAGGGAAAAAGGAACCAACAGAACTTCATTTTTTAGAGGTGAAGTAAATAAATATGGCTGGGTTGATATCGGATCTTCTTTTTTGCCATCTGAAATCACAGCTGCATTTTTGTATGGACAATTAGAAAATATAGAAACCATACAGGCCAAAAGAAAAACAATTTGGAATTATTATAATAATATCTTTTTACATCAAGAAAAGTTATCATTGTCTTTGCCTGTAATTCCTGATTATGCTACATCAAATGGGCATATGTATTATCTTATTTGTAATGACCATCAAGAAAGGCAATTTATCATAGAATCGCTTAAAAATGCCGGAATTTATGCTGTATTTCATTATCAGTCTTTGCATAAATCTGAATATTATTATGAAAAATACGAGGGTAAAGAATTAGTTCAGTCTGATTATTTTACAGACAGACTCTTACGTTTACCACTTTATTTTGAATTATCTGAAGCTGAGGTTGAAGAAATTGCTGAAACGGTTATTCAATCTATGATACAATATAGACAGATGCATATGATTCACAAATGATTTTTAGCTGAAGATTCAGGTGAAAATAAAATTGGTTTCCTTGTGGAATTTGTTACGATTCAATATTCTTTTATTAGTATTTAACAATGGAGATAATAGATGTGGAGATAAATGGTAATTACGAACCATTGGTAAGTGTTTTGATGACAGCTTACAACAGAGAAATATTTATTAAAGAATCTGTTGAAAGTGTTATTCATTCTTCTTATAAGAATATTGAATTGATTATTGTTGATGATGGTTCGTCAGACAACACTATTGATGTTGTAAAGGCACTGATGTTAAATGACAAGAGAATCAAATTATTTCAAAATGAAAATAATCTGGGAGACTATCCAAACAGAAATAAGGCTGCCGGATATGCCATCGGAAAATATATGCTTTATGTGGATTCAGATGATACGATACAGCCAGATGCTATTGAATATTGTGTGAAAAATCTTGAATTGCATTCGACCTCAGATTTCAGTGTGATTTATCCTCATCAGGATGTTCAATCTCCCCAATTATTGAATGCAACAACTGCTATCAGAAAACATTTTTTTGAAAAAAGTTTTTTAAATCTTGGTCCGGGTGGTGTTGTTTTTAAAAGAGACTTCTTTTTTTCAAATGATATGTACAGCATTAAATTTGGCCCAGCCAATGATTTGTATAGTCATTTGAAATTTGCTTCAAAAGGGAATGTTTTATTGTTGCCTTACCGCTATTTGAATTATAGAATTCATGAAGGCCAAGAGTCTACTAATAAATACAGGTACTTGTATTTGAATCAAAACTATATCAATGGTGTTTTTGAAGATCTAAATCTGCCTTTATCAACTAAAGAGAAACGCCAAACAAAAAAAAGGTACAGCAGAAATAATTTTATCACCATTATTAAATATATTCTGAAAACTGGAAATCTCATGAAAGGAATTTCTGCAGTCAGAAAAGCAAATTTTAGCTTTTCTGATTTATTATAAAATCCATCATTTGAATTTATTATTTAAGTGAAGAAAAAAATATGCTGAGTTTTAGTGTTAACGGTATTTTTAATTATTATCAACTACATCAATTTAACTTATGTGCGGAATTGCCGGAATAGTAGGGCCTAACAAAGCGGGAATTTCTGTCAACACATTGTTGAATAGAATTGCCCATCGCGGACCCGATGGGTTATTTTATTGGCATGGTCATAATGTAGCTTTAGGACATGGCAGGCTGAGTATTATAGATTTGAGTCAGGCAGCAAATCAGCCTATGATAGATCATTCAACTGGGAATGTCATAATTTTCAATGGCGAAATATATAATTACCTAGAGTTAAGAGAACAATTTTCATCTCAGTACGATTTCAAAACAAATTCAGATACAGAAGTAATTTTAGCTGCATATAAATTATATGGAGTAAATATGTTTTCAAGACTCAGAGGAATGTTTGCGTTTGCTATTTATGATGCATATTTAAAAAAGGTATTGATTGCTCGTGACAGATTAGGTATAAAACCCTTGGTTTACAGAACAATGAATGGGAGTTTTTACTTTTCTTCAGAAATAAAATCGTTAATCAATCATGAAAATACAGAAGAAAGACTAAACGAGATAAAGGTATATGAGTTTTTAGCTGATGCAAGAATGGATGCAGATGAGTTCACTTTTTTGGATGGCATCAGATATTTACCTGCTGCAAGTTATATGTGGGTAAATGATGAAGGCAAAGCCGATACGCCATTGACTTTTTGGGATTTTCCGGAGTTAGGAAATAGGAAATTTGATACAGCTGCAAAAGAAGAGTTTATTGAAAAAATGGATGAAAATATCAAATTGCATCTACGCTCAGATGTTCCTGTCGGAACTTTTCTTTCAGGAGGCTTAGATTCTTCATCGGTAACTTGTTTTGCTTTGAAAAATTTGAAGCAGGATAATCTGAATGTATTCTCTGCGATATTACCATATTATCATCCTGAAAACGCATTGATTAATGATGTTGCTGATGCCGACAGTAGAATTATAAAGAATGAATTGTTGTTGAATGGAGATACTTTTTTTGAGGACATCACAAAGGTTATTTACCAGAATGGGAGTCCAATTCTTGATGGTTCTGTTTACACTCATTATAAATTATGTGAGATGGCAAAGCAGAGAAATATTAAAGTATTACTGTCTGGTTCGGGTGGTGATGAATTATTTGGCGGCTATGAATCGATTGTTCATGCACAACATGCCAGATTGCTTTATCAGAGACGATTTGGAAAATACGCTTACGATCTTGTGAAATTTAGGAAAGCGAGAATGAGTAATACATACTCACATTTATTATTGAAAAGCTTATACGAATGCACTCCGGTTTCAATGAGAAGATTCTTGAAAAATAAGCAATTGCATTACAAATTCAATCATATTTCAATCAAGCCTACTGTATCTCATTATTATCATACACATAGAGATCCGTTTGTGGCCAACATGTTAAACATGTATAAAAGCTGGACAGCTCCTCCTTTTTTACATTATGAAGACAGAAATTCAATGAAATTTGGAATTGAAATTCGTGTGCCGTTTTTTGACCACAAATTAATTGAATACATTTTGCAATTCAACACCGATGAAATAATTAGTGGCAGTAGCAAGAGTATCATACGTAATTCTTTTAGGGGGATAGTGCCGGATAATATACTCAATCAAAAAGGCAAGTATGGTTTCCCCTCACCACTAGATCATATTCTAAGGAATGACGAAACGGGAAAGGCAATTTTTTATGACTTGTATAAAAAAACGCCTTTATTGCGCAAAGAAGAAACGCTAAAATTAGCAGAAGCATTTTATAATGGGAAAGGAGATGTATCTGTTTTTTGGCGAACATTGAGTTACATGATTTGGTATCATTTGTATAAACAAAATTGAAAATACAATCTGCATTAGCATGCAAGAAAAATTGAAGACAATATTATATGTAGGCAGTTTGGAGAAAGACGGTAATTCCAAAAAAAGGTTTCATACTTTACAGAAAATGGGTTATCTGGTAGAAGGAATTGATATTGATCCATATATTTTCAGGCCATTTTGGCTCAGGTTTCATTATCATCTTTATTTAGGCCCAGGAATCATTGCTCTCAATAAAGCGGTGTTGAATAAAATAAAAGACCTGAAGCCTGATATGTTATGGGTTGATAATAAGCCCTATCTAAAAGCATGGGCCTTGAAAATTATTAGAAATGATTTTCCTGACATGAAAATTGTAAATCTGATAACAGACGATCCTTTTGGTTCATATAGTTATTGCTGGAAACTTATTTACCACACTTTTAAGTATTATGATATTCACTTTGTACAACGTTCAATAAATATTTCGGAATTAAAACGAAAAGGTGCCAAAAAAGTGGAGATTTGTTATCGTTCTTTTGATCCTGAATTTCATCGTCCATTACCAGAAATTCAAAAATTAAGAAATCCTAAAAAACTTGTAATTGGCTTTATTGGCAGTTATGAAGAAGAGCGAGAAGCTCATATTGCTTATCTGGTAAAGAATGGTATTGATGTTGAGATTACTGGAAATGGTTGGACTGAAGGTAAGGAATGGAACTTGCTAAAGGATTGTTACAAAGGGCCATCTGTATTTGGGGATGGTTATGTTGAAGCCATTAATAGGATGGATATTGCTTTACATTTTTTAAGAAAAATAAATCGTGATCAACAAGATAGTCGAACCTTTGAAATCCCAGCCTGCAACGTATTTATGCTGGCAGAAAGAAGCTATTTGCATCAAGAATTATTTACTGAAGGAGATGAAGTTGATTTTTTCACTTCAAAGGAAGAATTGTTGCAAAAATTAAAGTACTATTTAGCTAATCCTGAATTGAGGTTACAAATGGCAGCCGCAGCTTACAACAGGTCATTTACATCAGGTTATTTTC
>CANHLV010000135.1 GCA_947461495.1 Chitinophagaceae bacterium | reverse complement strand
CCAAAATTCAATGAATCTTTCGGCTTGAATTACAGAAATAAAAAAGTAAATCTTTTCGGAAATTTTGGTCATTCAACGGGTACTAATCAAAATGATATGAACATTAACAGAATACAGTTAGATACGATTTATGATTTAAAAAGTGTAAATAAAAATTACAATAAAAACTTTAACTATAAAGTTGGAGCAGATTATTTTTTAAATAAAAAGAATACCATTGGATTTATCTCAACACTCAATAACTCTGATGGCACACAAACAGGTAATGGCGTTACTCCTATTTACTATTACCCTACCGGCGATTATGTAAAGACGTTAGTTGCCAATAGCAATGGGAAAGGTGGCTCATTAAACATCAACAATAATTTCAATTATCGATTTGCAGATACCAGTGGCACGGAAATTAATTTCGATGCCGATTATGGAACTTTCAGAAAAACTGGAGAAGCCTATCAACCCAATTATTATAATGATATCGATGGTAATCTGATTTACAAAGTAGTGAACAGAAATAACATGCCGGTAAACATAGATATTTTCTCTGCTAAAATTGATGTAGAACACAATTGGGGTAAAGCAAAAATCGGTTATGGCGCTAAAACATCTTTTGTGAAAACTGAAAACACATTTGATTTTTATAATGATGATGTCAATGGCACTCCTGTAAAAGTTCTCAGCAGAAGTAATTATTTCACCTATAATGAAAATGTAAACGCATTATATGCCAATTACAAAAGAGCCTTAAATAAAAAATGGAATCTTCAAGCCGGTTTAAGAATGGAGCAAACCAACAGCAAAGGTGTACTGACAAGAGCAGATAGTATTGTTCAGGCAGATAATACGGTTAAAAGAAATTATGCTGATTTGTTTCCATCAGGCGCATTAACATACACATACAATGACAAGAACACGTTCAACCTTACTTATAGCAAACGTATTGATCGTCCAACCTATCAGGATTTGAATCCTTTTGAAAACAAACTGGATGAATTGACTTATCAAAAAGGAAATGCATTTTTACAGCCTCAGTATACTAATAACGTAGAGCTCTCTCATACGTACATGGGTTTTCTAACATCAACTATCACCTATGGACACACGCGCGATTTTGCTACAGAAATTACGGATACCGTTGGTAATGCCACTTATGTGCAACAACAAAATTTAGCCGATTTAAATTATTATGGCTTTAGCGTAGGAAGTGCAACGCCATTTAAAAAATGGTGGAGCGGTTATGTTTACATCTGGTATATGTATCATGATATCAAAGGAAGTATTGGTGAAAATCCATTTCAAGTAAAGATTCCTTTATATGGTGCTTATTGGCAACAATCATTCACGCTGAAAAAAGAATTTTCTGCTGAATTGAGTGGCTGGTATAATGGTCCTGCATTTTGGGCTGCTACCTGGAAAACCTCTCCGCAATGGTCTATGGACCTTGGATTGCAAAAAACATTCTTCAATAAAAACCTGACTGTAAAAGCTGCGGTTACTGATATTTTTTACACCGCTCCATGGAAAGCCACCAATAATTTCGGTGGATTGAACATTGCTGCCAATGGTAACTGGGAAAGCAGAACTTTTAGATTAACTGTCAACTGGAGATTCGGCAGCAATCAAATCAGCGCTAGCAGAGAAAGAAAAACAGCAAGTGAAGCGGAGTCAAAACGCATAAAGGGAGGACAATAATAATAAGTTACTCTTTATTTATTGAAGCATTATTTACTCACAGATTGTATCCAATGTAATATTTCTTCCAATGCTAGAGTGGAAAATGTTTGTTCAATTTCGTTATATTCCAAAGGTGAACCGGTTTTGCATTCCTGAAACAAATGATTCAAACCTGGCAATTCTTTGGTTAGAAAATTTTTATTTCCACCTTTCTTCAAAGCTTTTATTATGGCAGCTAAATCTTCTTTCGGTGGAACTTGTAAATCTTTTTCTCCATTGATAGCCAACACGGGACATTTAACTTGCGTCAATGCGGGTTGAGGATCGTATTTCAAAAAATACTGAAACCAAGGAGATGCGATTTGTTTCAAAGTGGATTTGATGTAATCATCAACGCTCATGCCTATTGATTTAGACAATGCTGTATCTTTTTCCAATTCATTTTTTAAATAAGCACTTAATTCAGAATTAAGATTAGTTTGGTTTTCGTTTTTTCTTACAATATCAAATACGGCTTTGTTTACTCTTTTCGTTTTTTGAATATCAGCTTCTGTTGAACCGTCAGCGCGCGCAATTAATTCTTGTTGCAACAACATAATTTGATCTCCGGATAAGCCGGTTCCAGCGAGCATTACAACGAAGCCAACATTGTTGTTACGAGCTGCAATCATCGGTGCAATCAATCCGCCTTCGCTATGGCCCATTAAACCAATTTTATTAGAAATGATTTCTTTTCTGGATAATAAATAATTGAAAGCCGCTTCCGCATCATTAGAAAAATCAAAGCTTGTTCCTTTTGAAAAAATACCTTTTGATTTTCCCGTTCCACGATCATCATATCTTAAAACAGCAATGCCATTTCTGGTTAGATAATCGGATAGCACAAGAAATGGTTTGTGTCCCATTAATTCTTCATCTCTGTTTTGTGGGCCACTGCCACTAATAAGTACAACCGCAGGAAATAGCCCCTCTTTAGATGGCATTGTCAATGTACCATAAAGAACAACACTGTCTTTTTTATTTTCAATACGAACCTCTTCGGAATAGTAGGGATAAGGCTTTTGAGGTTCCTGAGGTCTTTTTAAAACCTGTTTTTCTACTAGACCTCTAGTGAGATTAAGAGGGAAAGTAAAGCCGTTTTGAACAAAACTGCCTTTCACTATCGTGTCGTTTTCAAGATTGCCTTCAAAATTCATTTTTAATTTCTCGGCAGTAATTTTTAATATTCCATTTTCGAAATCAGTTTTTGTTGTTGGAATTCCTTTTGCGCCTTGATCGGGACTATCCATCGTTGACGCATAGCCGCTGTCGGTTTTAGAGATATTGAAGACAATCCTTAATTGCGATCCTGGTAATTTTAAAACGCCAGACCACTGACCGGTAATGTTTTGGGAGAAAAGGTTGTTGAAAACGAAACAGAAAATAAATAAAAGAGAAGTTCTTTTCATTGTATAAAATTTGATAACCACGAATTCACGACTTAGATTTTTTGAATACAAATATCGTGATGTTTTGGTTGGTTTTTAATGTATTGTTTTTAGAAACGCTAATGCAAAGATGCTGCGCATTGACTAAGGGTTATTATATTTTTACAACGTTACTATTCCTCAAAGTTCTCGTCATTAATTTCATCGGTGCTATCTGAACCCTTGAAACCGATAATATTGGTAATCTGATTCTTTTTTAAACTATCGGTTCTGAATTCGATGTTATCGAGTTCGTTTATTTTCTTATTTAATTCCTCTTTTGTTAAGAGTTTAAGGTTATAAAGCCAAACCAAATTATTGTATTGTTGATTGTAGGGTAAAAATTCATTTAGAGAAGAATACTTTTCAATCAAATACAAATCCCGTCTTTGGAGTAATTCATTTATAAAGACATTTACTTTTTCTTTGTATCGCTTTGACCCTATAAATTCAATTGCATTTGTATTGTCAGGTTGTGTAAGGAAGATTATATTTTTCTTTGTGATTAAAAATACCGCGAAGAAAAATAAGCTTGTTGTTACATGAAAAATTTCAGCACCGTCTCCAACTTTTCCTCCATTAAGCCTTTTAATAAAAACTGAAATAGCTATTATAAAAAACAGAATCGAAATTATTAACCATAATACTTTTCTTGATTTTTCAATAATGATTTTTGAACCAATGTCTTCAAAGTCAACGAATGTGTCTGTGCTAGAAGCAATTCTTTTCTTAATAAGTCTTAAGCCATTATCCTCAATAATATATTTGAAGCGATCAAAATTTGTATCAAACTGATTGAATTCCATATTTGGATATTGTTTTTATTTATGTTCTATATTCCATTCGTTTAGGTTGTAGTAATTCCAAAGTCCCTTTGTCACAATAATTTTGAGATTGTAGTCATTCACATTTTTGTTTTCATATTTTTTTAATGTCGAGTAGTTCAATTTAATGCTTTCATTTCTGTTGTTAAACATGAAATCTATACTTGGATTTTTACCTGTCCAAAATCTTGTTATTCTACAATTTATTATTTCTTCAGTGTTTTGTTTTAAAGTTTGGTTGTTGAAATAGTCCCAAGATACTTTTGCTATTTGTCCGAAACTTAAATATGAAAATACTATTCCTTGTGTCAAATAATAAAATGTCATAAATGTCCATAAAACAATTCCTCTATTCGTCGAAAATCGATTTATTAAAAACCGAAGTCTATAAAAACCTAAAATCAACATTCCGGCAATAGTTGGCAAAACAACAATGTAAATTAAATACCGGTTGTCGTGTCCAATAGTTTTGGGTTCTATGAAATAGTAGATAATTCCGAAAGTCATTAGGCCCAATAAAATTCGGGTATGTTTCTTTTCAAGTTTTTTCTCGTTCTGAATAAAAATTCTTTTGCCTATGAAGTTTGCTTTTGTCATTTCTCTAGCTATCTCTGTAAAATTAGCAGTAACGGCTTGGAAAAGTGGCGATTTTTCGGCAAAATTTATTTGTGAAAGTGCTACTGTCAATAATCAGGGTTTGTTTTCTAAAACCCTAAATCAGAAGTGTCAACTGTTATTTTTATTATTTTTTTGCCAATAGTCTTCTTTGTAGTTGTAACTAATTTGCTTTTGTCATTCACATTCATCTCTTCCTTTTTTATGTTTTCTTTGAATTCAACTTTTCCTTTTTTATCAAAATGTGTGACAGAGGTAACACTTAAACTTACACCGGCTTTCCAAAATGATGTAAGTGTTCTATTCGTAGTATCTATTTCTAAATCGGAGTTTGAAAGTTCATTAGAAAATTCAAATACGTGCTTTGCAGGATTGAATAAATAGACATTGAAGAATTCGCCGCCAGCTCCTGATGCTTCCTGATTAGGATTTATAAAGTCTTTGTAGCCATCAAAATTAATGTCCTTGAAATTTTGCAATCTTGCATCAACGCTATCAATATTATTAATGGAAATAAAATCACTATCAATTAAAATCATTTGATTTGATTTGCTTTCAATTAATTGTAAAGTGAAGTTTGCAAAATCTGATTTTTTACCATCAACAAATTGACAATTGGTAATAAATCTCCAATAGCATCTCAGATTATTAATGGTGAAAAAATCGCTTGTAGCATTGTTTATTTTATTTGAGTCTGGTAACAAGGAGTTGCGAATGGTATCTATTGGATAATTGATAGTTTTCGGAATGCTATCTATGCTTGACAAAGCTTTGTTTTTACTATTAGTATTTCCGTTTTTACAACTGCAGATTATTAAACTAAAGAGAAGAAAATAAATAAATAACTTTTTCATATAACAGACCTTAAAAGTAATTCTATTGTTTAATGAATGCTAATGTCATACTTATCATTCCAAATAAGAGAAGCTTGTCTATTGCAACCACCAAAATAATTCCCAAGAATATAAATCGTCTTTTTATGTTGTGTAATTTTCAAAATCATCGGAAAATAAACTGTTTCAAATGTTTTAAAATTGATTGAAGATTTAATTTTTCCTTTCGAAGAAATCTTACTTAATGCTAACCATTTATTTAATTTATTATTTAATGCTTCATTGTTGCGATCAATCATGCTGTCAGTAATTCCGTACATTATT
>CANHLV010000134.1 GCA_947461495.1 Chitinophagaceae bacterium | reverse complement strand
TCCCTAGATCCCCAAAAGGGGGACTTTGATTATGTTTTATTTTGGAGATTATACTTAATGACACTTTTAGTAGTAAAGAATACAAAATTGTTTTGTTTGGCGGCTCCCTAGATCCCCAAAAGGGGGACTTTGATTATGTTTTATTTTGGAGGTGATACTTATTATGACCTTCAACAATAAAGAATATAAATTATTTTTTGTGGAGGCAGCCCAACAAATTGCAATCAAAGTCCCCCTTTGGGGGATTTAGGGGGCTTTTTTTAAAACGAAAAACCCGGCTTATCCGACCGCGAATCTATCGTAGCAACACCAATCAACTGGTCATTTCTGTCTGTGAAAGATTTATAATAAAGTAAAACTGTATATGAATTTTCTGTTTCCCAGTAATTTCCTTCCAATGCTATTCTATCATTTGGGTCGTTTTTATTCACAGATATGTAAGTGTAATTATAGTAGCCTTGTTTCAAATTGGCAACCGTTTCATACTTGCCGTTTTCCATATTATACTTCAATTTCCAGTTGTCAGTCAAATTGTAACCGGAAAAAGCACCTGCTAGATAAAGGTCTCTATCGGGGTAAGGCAACCCATCCGGACGGGCAAATGAAAAATGAATATCAGCATAATCACCCTGCCAAAATGGATTGATGCTTTCATAAGTGGTGATATTAAACATGCCATTGTAATCAGGAATATAAATATATCTTTCTGCAGATCTGTCTTTATCTGTTTTCAAAAAAAGATTGGCCTCGTTTTTATTGTATACACCACTATCCACCCTATCGCTAAACAATCTGAAACTTCTGATATCAAGCCAGCGCCATTCTTTGCCACCAGGAAAAACCCCTACACTTTCAATATCATAAACCAAATTATTTCCTCTGACATATGTCGGCACAATATCTCGCTGATTATTGTCCCATCTGTTGTTTTGTAAAATAACAGCTTTAACTTGCTGTGCAGCACTGAATGAATTAATATCCATCAAAGTAGCAGTGAATTTCAAACGCTGATGTGTATTGAATAATTGAGGCGTAAATGGCTGAACAATTGAAGCAATTATAGAAGCTTTTTGCTCTGTCACCAAAAACTGTTTGGTGAACACTTTTTTTGAAGTATCGCCATCCAAATAAACCAACAACAAATAGTTCCCTGACCTTGTAGGCATTGAATTTTGATCAGGAAGAAAGGCCTGATAGTGAGTATAACGTTTATAGGCAATTGATGAATATCGGTATGTTGTTATTCTATTTTGAGTAAACCCTTTTATAAAATCAAAAACGGATAAATTGGCCGGCTTCCAGTTATAATCACAAAGGATATAGGTAAAATAATAACTCTTAAAATTGGCATCCATATCATCAAAATCTAGTTCAAGTTTGCTATTGCTTTTTAATTTATAAACAGGCAAACCCTGCTGATTACCATACTCAAATAACTGGGCCGTTTTAATGTTTGACTGAAATATTCTTTCAACCACTTGAGCTTGCAAATGCATATTTGCACAAATAAAAAAGAAAAACAAAACAACCTTGTTACAGAAATTCATTTGTAGTTTAATTGATTTAATTTTGAAAGATAGTAAAATTACATTGTATTGGATATCTCATTATTCATTGCCAAAAGGATTGCTTTTAAAAACAGGCAAACCTTCTCCCGCTTCATTATCAGATTGGCTATTGGCGCAACCTCACTGAGTGTGGCTGTTATGATTGTTGCGCTAAGCTTTGTGAATGGATTCCAACAAGTTATCAGCAATAAAATATTCAGTTTCTGGGGACATATACGCGTGCAGCAAAATTTAGAAAACAAAGTTAACGTCGCAGAAGAATACCCAATAAATCGAAACGATACCGTTGAATTGTACCTCAGCAAATTGAATGACATCGTTTCAGCAGAAAGATACGCCACAAAATCCGCCATCCTCAAATACAAAACAGGAATCGAAAGTGTCCTCCTCAAAGGCATCGACAGTAGCTTTCATTTCAACAGAATGCAAAACTTTCTTCAAAAAGGCAAATGGCTTCGTTTTAAAGACAGCAGCTACAGCAAAGACATCAATATCAGTGCTTTTACAGCCAATCAATTGCAATTAAAAACCGGCGATAGTTTGATTGTTTTTTTCTTCAGGCAAGATGGAAGTAAAACTGCCAGAAAACTATCCGTTTCTGGAATTTTTAAAACTGGCATCGACGAGTATGACAAAAATTTTGCGTTGTGCGATATCAATCTCATCAGAAAGCTCAATAACTGGAACAGCAATCAAATCGGCGGTTATGAAATCTTCTTGAAGAACTATGAAATGACTGATAGTCTGAATGAGAAAATCTATGAAGAATTGCCACAAAGTTGGTACAGTCGCAGCATCAAATCTGTTTATCCTAATATTTTCGATTGGCTTGATTTACAGGGACAGATAAAAAATATGTTGATTGGCATTATGATGATTATCGCTGCCGTAAATCTCATCACTTGCCTGATCATTTTATTGCTGGAAAGAACTCGAATGACAGGAATATTAAAAGCAGTTGGTGCCAACAACTGGCATATTCAAAAAATCTTCCTCTATCATACATCCATCATCGCATGCGCTGGTATTATCATTGGCACCATTACAGGATTACTGATTTGCTGGATACAAATGAAAACCGGATTTATCAAACTGAATGAAGAAGCGTACTTTATTTCAGAGGCCAGCGTTCATATCATTTGGTGGCAAGTAGTGCTTGTCGACTTAATCACTATTGCCATTTGTTTTATGACATTAATCATACCAACAGTTTTAGTCAGAAAAATTGCGCCAGTAAAAGCCATTCAATTCCGTTAATTATTTTTCAATTCATACAACACAATTGCCGTAGCAATAGCCGCATTTAACGATTCTGCATTACCATAAGCGGGAATGGTAATCTTTTCATCAGCTAATTGTTGAAGTTCTTCACACAATCCATTGGCTTCATTTCCTATCAACAAAATCCCCTCGCCTAACCCTTTGTAATTTTTCAAAGCATTGCCTTGAAGTAAGGTAGCCAGCACTTTCACCGTGTGATTTTTTTTAACCCAATCGATATGATCTGTATATAAAATATTTACTCTTGCCAGACTAGCCATTGTACTTTGAACCACTTTACTATTATAGGCATCAGCTGTTTTCAAAGAACAAACAATGTTTTTTACACCAAACCAATCCGCCGTCCTGATGATAGTACCCAGATTCCCAGGATCTTGAATATCATCAAGAACAAGGGTTATATTATTTTTCAGTTCAAAATTCGAAATAACTGTAGATTTTTTAAATACGGCTACCACTTTATTCGGTGTGGTATAAGTTGCCAATTTTGAAAGTTCAATTTCTGTAACAACATGCATGTTTTTTTCAAAAGCTGGAAAATCTTGTATAGCTTTTTCAATCCATTCGGCTAGTCCGTAGATAGCAATAATTTCAAAAGCTGTTTCTTGTAAAAGCTCATAAACTACTTTAGGACCTTCCGCTGAAAAAAGATGACTTTCATCTCTGAATTTTTTGTGCTGTAAACTTTGAATATCTTTGATTGTTGCTTTGCTTAACATAGCCCGAAAATATGTCATTTTTTTCCTTTAATACATCTTGTTTCTATTCAGGGATCCGATTTCTGTTAGTGATATTTGTATTGGCTTCCTGCAACAGACCATTTGTAAGAAATGCACCCAAGAATGATTACATACTTTATAACAATACGATTGAAATCAAAGGGTCTGATTTTGCTAAATCAGAAAAGCTCATTTTATTACAAAGGTTAAATGGGCAGCTTGACGACAGTTCAAAAGTAAAAACAAAAACCAGATTTATTTTTTTTAAAACAATCGCCAAACCACTGGTTTACGACAGCAGTGCTAGTATTAATTCTGCTGAAAATATGAAAGCTTCGTTATTTCACCTAGGTTATTATAATGCAAATGTGAATCACAAAACTGATACTTCCGGTAAAAAAATATCTGTTACTTATGAAATTATTCCAGGCAATCCTACATTAATAGATACCGTAAGTTATCGGCTTAAAAAAAATCAGTTACAGGAATTTGTTCCTTTATTTAAAAAAGACAGTTATTTAAAAATAAATAACCCTGTTACCAAAGCTGGCGTTATCACTGAAATTGCCAGACTGGTAGACAGTTTCAGGAACAATGGATTTTATAAGTTTACATCTGCAGAGTTAAAAGTTGTTGGTGATACAAGCTTTGAAGCATTAACCAATATTAATGATGATCCATTTCAGCAATTACGCATTATTGCTGAAGCTCAGCAAAAAAAGGACTCGCCAAAAATTAAACTTGCTATTTTGCTTATTCCGCCAAGAGACACTACAAAGCTGAATAAATTTTACATCAATACCATTCATGTATTCCCTGATTACAGACAGGGTTACAGAAAAGAAGATACTGCATTTTTTCACCTGCAACAAGTCGGAGATATCTCCATTCATTATCATGAACCTTTGTTGAATCCCGAGTTATTTCAAAAAAACATTTTGTTTAAAAAAGGAGATATTTATAAACAATATGAATATTACCGTTCTTTATTTAATCTAAGCAAATTAGGTGTCTGGCAAAGTGTAAATATCATCGTCACCGAAACACCCGGCAAAGACAGTTTGCTTGATTTGGAAATAGAACTCATTCCTTCAAAAAAATTCGGATTTGAAACAGCTTTAGAGATCAGTTACTCAGCTGCAAGTAATACCAGCAATGTACTCGCAGGAAATCTTTTTGGACTATCGGGAAATATTTCTCTCGTTAATAGAAACCTGGCAAAAGAAGCTATCCGTATGACGCATAATTTCCGAGCTGGTGTGGAATTCAACAACAATATTGGTTCCAATAGTAAACTTATCAATTCTAATGAATTAAGTTATACCAATTCTACTTCATTTCCGAGACTTATCTTTCCTAAAATACCCAATGCATTCAACAAGCAAACAGCTTTGAATAATGGGGAAACATTTATCAATGCAGGTATTGCTTACAATACAAGACTTAATTTATTCAACCTACAAACTACCAATGTTGCATTTGGCTGGTCGGGTACCAATAAAAGAAAATGGAAATGGGCCTGGACACCCATGAATTTTGGTTTCAGTAATTTATTCAATCAATCAGACAGTTTTAAAAATATTGTTGCTGAAAATCCATTTCTTAAATATTCTTACAACACTTCTTTTACTGTTGGTATGGGAATTAGTTTCTCCAAGCTTTTTACTCATTTTTATCATCCCAATAGTTTGTCGAAAGAAATGTCTTTAAGATTCAATGCAGAAGAATCTGGACTTACCTGGGGTCTTGTGCCTGTTTTAAATAAATATAAAAGACGATACATCAAAGGCGATGTGGAAGTCAAACACATCATCAAGTATAATAAAGCTTCGTTTGGTTTTCGTGGATTCCTGGGCGTTGGTGTACCATTGCTAGGAACAGATACTAATAGAACCTTACCATTCAACAAACAATATTTTGGCGGAGGTAGTAACAGTATGAGAGCATGGCCGGTAAGAGGCATTGGTCCGGGAGGAAGACCTTTAATTCCATTCTCATCCAACAAAACCATTTTCAATGACAAAACTGGTGATATGCAGTTGGAGTTAAATGCAGAATACCGTTTTGATATCGCGAACATCATTCCAAACAC
This sequence comes from Chitinophagaceae bacterium, assembly GCA_947461495.1. Classification (GTDB taxonomy): domain Bacteria; phylum Bacteroidota; class Bacteroidia; order Chitinophagales; family Chitinophagaceae; genus Ferruginibacter. The sequence continues at coordinate 89 of CANHLV010000134.1, read as the reverse complement.
GATGATTTTACGTGGAGCTATATTCTCTGATATAGGTAATATTTGGAATCTGAGAAATACCAAACTAGATGGCAGCGCCGATAGTGCAC
>CANHLV010000133.1 GCA_947461495.1 Chitinophagaceae bacterium | reverse complement strand
CATCTTTCGATTTCAATAAATTATTCAGTGGTGCCAAAGAAAGAAAACCAAGATGGAAAAGATCGATCAACATGATTGAAGGCGCCATGGGTGAAATGCTGGGCCAATTGTATGTAAAAGAATTCTTCAATGAAACAGCTAAGAAAAGATACACAGTAATGGTGGATGCGATTAAAGACGCTTTGAAAGACAGAATTGGTCAACTATCATGGATGAGCGACAGTACTAAACAGAAAGCATACACGAAGTTAGCATCCATCAAAAGTAAAGTTGGTTATCCCGACAAATGGAAAGATTTCTCTTCAATGGAAATCGGAAAAGAAAGTCTGGCTAAAAACTACATGAGTTCTCGTTTGTGGTGGCATAATTATGAATACAACAAACTAGGAAAACCAGTTGACAGAAATGAGTGGGACATGTATCCTCAAACATACAATGCTTATTACAATCCAAGCAACAATGAAATCGTATTGCCTGCAGGCATCTTCACTATCCCTGGTTATAGAGATGAAGAGGTTGATGATGCTGTTGTTTACGGCTATGGCGGCGCTAGTACCATCGGGCATGAAATCACCCATGGCTTTGATGATGAAGGCAGACAATTTGATGAAAAAGGAAATCTAGTAAGCTGGTGGACCAAATCAGATGAAGAAACTTTTACCAAACGTGCCGAAGTGATGATCAAACAATTTGATGAGTTTGAACCCGTAAAAGGTTATCACATCAATGGCAAAGCTACTTTAGGAGAAAACATCGCAGACCTTGGTGGCATTCTTTTGGGTATTGAGGCTTTCAAAAAAACAACTCAGTTTAAAGAAAATAAAATGATTGCAGGTTACACGCCAATGCAAAGATATTTTCTTGGTTATTCATTAGGCTGGCTAGGACACACAAGAGAAGAACAAGAAAAAAACAGGTTAATGACAGATGTTCATTCCCCAGCTAAATACAGAGTAAACGGACCATTTGTAGATGTGGATGAGTTCTATTCTACATTCAATATCAAACCGGGATCACCAATGTATAGAGCTGATAGTTTGAGGGTGAGGATTTGGTAGGCCGCCCCCTCAATCCCCCAAAGTGGGAAATTGGTGTTTAGTATTTTTGTTCAATTTGTTTCAAAGGTTTAATGGGTCCAAAAGGTTTATTACAGGAGTATAATGTAACCTTTTGAACCCATTAAACTTTTGAACCTTTGAAACTATCCAGTATCCAGTATCAAGTATCTAGTATCCAGCATCCAGCATCTAACAACCCCAACCCCGGCATCTCATTATATACATACCTCCCATTTTCAAAAGCAACTCCTTCTGCAACACATTCCGTTTGCAACAAAGTGCCATCCATATCCACATAATCAAGCAATGGTGCTAATTGTGCAATGGCAGCAGTACCAATCGCATTTTCATTCATACAACCAATCATTACTTTCATGTCTAAAGACCTGGCTTGTTGAATCATTCTTCTGGCAGGTGTGATGCCACTGCATTTGGTCAGTTTGATATTGATGCCATGAAAATGTTGATGACATTTTTCTACATCAGCTTCAAAGACACAAGATTCGTCTGCTATAATAGGCAATGGTGATTTTTCGAAAAGTATTTTCATGCCTTCCCAATTGTCTTTGGCCAAAGGCTGTTCTACAAATTCAACCCCCAAATCTTTTAACAAGGGAATTTTAATTAAAGCTGTTTCCAAATCCCATGCAGCGTTGGCATCAACTCTTAAGATCGAATCCGTGTGTTGTCGAATGGCCGCCACTGTTTCTATATCATTTTCAAAACCTACTTTGATTTTATAAATTGGCCATGGTTTTTCCTTCATCTTCATCACCATTTGATCAATCGAATCAATACCGATGGTGTAATCTGTAAGTGGCGCTTTGTTGACATCCAAATTCCATAATTGATGCAATGGCTTTCTTTTCATCTTGCCATATAAATCCCATCCGGCCATATCTAGCGCACAAACCAAAAATGAATTATTAGGAAACAAATGATGCAGATAATGCCAGTATCTTTCGGGGTCTGAGAAAGCGAATTGCTCCACAAACCTTTTTTTCTTATCCAAGTCTTCGGCCATTTTTTCAACTGAAATATCATAATAAGCGATTGCAGGTGCTTCACCATAGCCTTTAAAGCCAAAATATTCCAGTTCTACAAAAAATATCGGCTGGTGTGTTTTGGTACCTTTTGAAATCGTAAATGGATATTGAAAAGGAATAGACTTAATCGAATAAGAAACTTTTAATGGCATACTAACATCTTTGGGTATCCGAAATCAAATGAAGAATTGTTTCGTTGAATGATTTTTGTTCATTCAATGACTCTAATGTGACATGCATGCGATAATTCCAGAAATGATTAGGATCTGCAGGATAATTGATCCTTTCTTCGTTAGGGTTAACACGACGTATTTTATCATCAATAGACATCAAGTCTTGTAAAAGAAATACACTCCACATAGCAGGTGACTTCAAATGCTGATGGATAATTTCTTTGCATATCTCAGGCTCACAAAATTGAGGTGCTTTGCCGGTGTGAAGCAATAAATCATTATAAAATCGTTGAGTCAACTGTACATCTTCTTCCCACCATTGTCTGATGGTACTCATATCATGAGTGGATGGTGTAACAACAGATAAATAAGGGGCGTCATTGGGATGAGAAAATTGCTGATATGATTTCTTCGGCATTCGCTGCACCTGCAAAGCCAGCATCTCTCTGCTTTTCAACACATCTTCCACCATATCGGGTACCATGCCTAAATCTTCAGCACAAATCATCATATCTGAACTCTGTTGAATCGCATCTAATTTTTCTTGAGCCACACGATACCACAAATCATTTTGTTTCTCATAAAAATAATGAACATACAAACGATTCAGCTTTTCTTGTTCATCTTGAGATAATTTCTTAAAAGAATGGGTGTCATGAATATCAATTCTAAAATGATAATGCTCATTATTTTTTTCATCTCTGAACAAGATAACTTCCCCAAGCAAATCAAATAATTTCTGTTTGATTAATGGATCAATATGATTTGATTTTGAAAAGAATTCAATTTTCCTTTGCGTATTTAGTTCTTCTTTAAATGCATTTCCATTCATGAATTGCTGCTTGACATAAGAGGATTTGTCTCCAAACAAATCATGCAACAATTTATCATTGATATAAGGATTGCAGTATCTGTTTTCATCAAAATGCAACCCGGCTTTATGAAAATCATCTTTTGTAAATGCGATAGCCGGAACAAACACGCCAAAAATACCTTCAATAGCATGCATAGGAACACTCCAAATCCTGAAAAAGCCAAGCACGTGATCTATACGAGTGGCGTCAAAATAATGACTCATGTGTGTTAATCGTTGGCGCCACCAAGCATAATTGGTCGCCTTCATCGCATCCCAGTTATAAGTAGGGAAACTCCAATTTTGACCTTTCTTTGCAAATGCATCCGGTGGTGCGCCTGCCTGCATATCCATATGAAATAATGAAGGATTCATCCACGTGTCCATACTAAATCTTCCCACACCTATTGGCAAATCTCCCTTCATGATGATGCCCAATTGATGTGCATAATCTACAGCGTTACTTAGCTGCAAATGCAATTCATATTGAACAAAATAAGTAAAAGCAATTTCAGTAAACGCAGCCGATTTTTCACTCACTAGCTGCTGAATGAGTTTATCGTCATAACCTGCATATTCACCCCAACTGTTGAAATCAGCTGTTTGATATTTATCTCTTAAAAAACAAAATGCAGCATAAGGCACCAGCCAATGACGATTTTCATTAAAGTAAACCGTGAACATTTTTTCTTTTAAAAAATCATTCGCAACATTATCAAAAACAAATCTTGAGGCTTGCTGCTTTAGTTTGTATACATTTTCATAATCCAGTGTTGGGTGTTCATTCAACTTTTTAGCTTCGGCAATCAAATGAACGGGTATAGCAATTTTATTCTTTTCTGCTACTGCCTGAACATCCAAAAAAATCGGATGCAACGCAAATGCAGATACAGCCGAATATGGATATGAGTCTGCCCGTGTATACGTAGACGTTGTATCATTGATTGGCAGCAATTGAATCATTTTTATACCAACAGCCGAAGACCAGTCAGTCAGTTTATTGATATCAGAAAAATCTCCTACTCCCCAGCTACTATTAGTCTTTAGCGCAGACAATTGTACATTGACACCGGCACCTTTCCATGCATGCTTTCTTACATCGGTATATTGATGTAAAATAATAGGCAATCCCGTTTTTTCAGGCGCAGTTAATTTCCTATTGATTGACTCCTCAAAATGTTCAGCTTTTTTCTGCTTAAAGTCGTATGTAGCAAACTTATATTCAATTGGAAACTGAGCATTACTCAAATCAAGATGAAGTGTCCATTTATCATCCTCTTTGTTAAGCAGTATTGCCTTTCCAGCATCCCAATTCCCAAGCACTTCGCTAGAACCTAATAAACATATTGCCTTACCATCAGGTAATTGAGTGGCCTTTACATAAAATTGATGGGTTGATTTGTTTGTTGATTTTTGGGTTGTTGTCGACTTGTCTTTAATCAGCACTTTAGCGAATACTCGGCTGTTAAAAACATTCATCTCAATTGGAGAATGTTGCCAATCATCATAAACAATAACGGCTTCTTGATTTGTCATCAATGTTCTGATTTTCCAATGATCACGAATCTCCTTTCCGTTATCTTTTAAAATATAATAATACTCAATAGTACTGTTTTTATACTTCGGGATGTAATTATATACCAAATGCCAGTATTCTTCATTCAAATAATTCAAATCAATAAAACTGAATTGATCCTCTCCTGAAGCCGACACTTCACGTAAAGCCATTGTAACAGTCTGTCCAAAAAAACTACTATATCTCAGGTAAAAATGAGCAAACATCAACAAAAAAAAGTTTAGTTCGCAATTTAATCAATAATAAAGGAAAAACTTCTACAGATTTGTTTTTTGTTGAAATATGATGAACAAAAATTTCCGCTGTTTTAGTTTCTGCATTATATTTGCCAAAAATTAATTAGCTATGGAAAAGAAGAAAAAATCTACCGGATTATATTGGGTGTTGTTTTTTGTATCAATCGCAGCGTTTTTCGGTGTATATAATGTTGGCGGTGGTTATTGCTCAATGGTTTTGCCATTCAATGTTACTTTCTTCGCAATGGCTATGGATTTGATGTAATTCAACTTAATAACTTTTTATAGAAAGCCTCGAATATTCGGGGCTTTCATGTTTTAAACCGCAGAGAAAGGAGTAATTGAGTTTGCGCAGAGATTTCAATTAGCCAATTAGTCTCATTAAAAAGCCTCTGATTATCTCTTATGTTAACAACCTCTGCGAAATCTCTTTACCTCACTTCTCTGCGGTAAAACAAAAAAGTCGTAATGTAAAACACTACGACTTAATCATTAAATTTTATCTTCTCTACTTCACTTCCTCAAACTCAGCATCTGTAACATTTTCAGCTCCTGAAGATGCATTTTGCTGTTGACCATCAGCAGAATTTTGAGCACCGGCTTCTTGTGTAGCCTTGTACATTTCCTCGCTGGCGGCTGTCCAAGCTGCATTCATTTCTTCTAATGAAGCATCGATAGCTGCGATATCCTGTGTTTTATGTGCTTCTTTCAATTTAACAAGCGCTGCTTCAATAGGTGCTTTTTTATCTGCAGAAATTTTTTCACCGTATTCTTTCAACTGCTTTTCTGTTTGGAATATTAAGCTGTCTGCCTGATTGATTTTTTCTACTTTTTCTCGTTCTGCTTTATCTGTCTCTTCGTTGGCTTTAGCCTCATTTTTCATTTT
>CANHLV010000132.1 GCA_947461495.1 Chitinophagaceae bacterium | reverse complement strand
TTGATGTAAGAGAAACTCGTGGCAGCGATTATTATGTAACAATAACTGAAAGCAGAAAAAGATTTGATTCTGATGGCTATGACCGCCATAAGATTTTTTTATACAAAGAGGATTTTAATAAATTTTTGAAAGGCTTAAATGATACCGTAAATCATGTTAAAACTGAATTGATGCCGGATTTTGATTTTGATGCCTTCAACCACGATACGCCTTATGAAGGAGACGAACATGCTTCTCATAACGAGGAAGCAGTTGTTGGAGATTCAACTTCAATTGAATCAGAATCTCCAACTTCCAGCGAAAGTTCATCATTAGACAATGGAAGTACTGAAGAAGTAGACAAGTGGTAAAATAATTGTAAAGAAAAAGCCTCATTTTTTTGAGGCTTTTTTTATGCAGATAAGTAACGCAAATGAATTTCGAACATAACGAGGTCATTATTAATTGGCACTTTCCAAATCCATTATTTCTTCAAATACTTTTTCGTATTCGTTATTGATGATCTTTAATTCTTCAACGGCAGTTTTATAATCAGATTCAGCCTTGAGAAATTTATCTTTATCACCGTATACGGAAGCGTCTGTCAATTTATTCTCTAGGTTGTTTTTGTTAGTGTTTAATATTGCTAATTTTTCTTCTAATTGCTTGAACCTGTTTTTAAGTTTTTGCAATTCTTTTTTTGCCTCATTGTTTAATTGTTTATCGGTATTTTTTTCGACTTTGACTTCTGTTTTTTCAGCTTTAGGGAAAGTCGATTCAAGTTTTTTATTTTCAGCTTCAGCTTTATCTCTACGTTCTTTCCAGTCTTCCCATTCAGCGTAACTACCTTTGAATTCACGTATTTGGTGATTGTCGATTTCCCAGATTTTATTTGCTATTCTACTGATAAAGTAACGATCGTGACTTACCAGAATCAAACTACCTTCATATTTATTCAAAGCCTCTACCAACAAATCTACAGAATGAATGTCCAAGTGATTTGTAGGTTCATCCAACATTAAAAAGTTTGCCTTGCTGGCTATAACTTTGGCCAATGCCACACGGGCTTTTTCACCTCCACTTAATACTTTTATTTTCTTTTCAACAGTATCGCCACTGAAAAGAAATGAACCTAATAACGCTCTTAATTCCAGATCATTCTTTCCACTTCGAGCATCTTTCATTTCTTCCAGAATATCATTATTCATGTTTAAAGCTTCAAGCTGATGCTGTGCATAAAAAGATTCCATTACATTATGGCCCCATTCGCGTTCCCCTTCAAAAGTTTCTGCACCCGCAATGATTCTCAATAAAGTCGATTTACCCTTTCCATTAGCTCCAATTAAAGCAATTTTATCTCCACGATCAATTTCTGCTCCTGTATTTTTTACGATTACGACATCCTTAAAACTTTTGTTGATATGCTTTAATGTACAGATGATTTTCCCAGGTTGTCTTTCTACCGCAAAATTGATACGCATGTTAGGACGTTCGATTTCTACATCTTCAATTCTATCAAGTTTATCAAGCCTTTTTACGATACTCTGTGCCTGAGCGGCTTTGCTGGCTTTTGCTTTAAATCTTTCTACAAATCTTTCCTGTTGACGAATATAATCCTGCTGATTTTCAAATGCCTTTTTTTGCATGTCTATTCGGATTTCTTTTTCTTTTTCATAAAAAGAGTAGTTGCCAGAATAGATATGCAGTTGTTGCTGGTATAATTCAACTATTTTAGTCGTCATTCTGTCGAGGAAAAAACGATCATGAGATACAATAACCACAGAGCCCTGGTAATGAGCCAAATATTTTTCAAGCCATTCAATACTAGGTAAGTCAAGGTGATTCGTAGGTTCATCCAGTAATAGGACGTCGGGATGTTGAAGAATCATTTTCGCCAACAGTACCCTCATTCTCCAACCACCACTGAAATTTTTATATGGTTTATGAAGTTCTGCATTAGTAAAACCTAATCCCTGCAAAATCTCCTCAGTTCTGTGATGTATGCTGTAACCATCAAGTACATCCATTTCATGAAGTAATTCTGCATAATCATTGGCCAGTTTTTCATCACCGGTTTTGGCCAATTCTTCTCCCATAACTTCAAGTTCCTTTTCAAGTTGTTTCACTCTTACGAAAGCGCCCAGTGCCACTTCAAGAATCGAATCTTCAGTATCAAATCCTAATAAATCCTGATGTAGAAAGCCAATAGTGGTTTCCCTACCTTTTTCAACCGTTCCTTTTGCAGGGGTATATTGACCAGTTAATACTTTCAGTAACGTTGATTTACCAGTTCCGTTATATCCGATAAGTCCAATTCTTTCATTGGGTTGAATGTGCCAAGTAGCATCTTCCACTATCGTTCTGGCACCAAATTCAAAAGTCACATTTTGTAATCCTAACAGCATTTTTTTTTATTGAGTTGCAAAAATAACTCATATCGCTTTTGTTTACAGATATTATTTTATATTTTAAAGCTCTTAAAATGAATTAGAACAATGAGCAATGTTAATTGTTATAATTTTGTGTACTTAAATTTTATATTATGAACAAAAAATGGTTCTTGGTGATTATTGTTCTTTTAGTAGGTTGTTTTTACTGGTTTTTTATCAGAAATAATCACAAGAATGAAAATGCTAAAGAAAAACCAATAGCATTAAAAAAACATTCTTCTACATTTAATGAAAATATAAACATAGTCGTTAACAACTATCTTTCATTAAAAGATGCTTTTGTAGAAGCTGACACCATACAAATCAAAGCAAAAGCATCAGAATTTATTGCCGCGATAAATAACATTGATACAACTGAACTTAAAAAAGATACTGCTGCTGTTTTTGAAACCATTTTGGCTTCTATTGCAGATGTTCGTTCTAATGCAGAATCCATATTAAAACAAGTGGATATTACAGAAATGAGAAGAGACTTTAGCAGTTTAACTGAAATGATGTTTCCTTCCTTCTTCAATGCCATAAAATATGAAGGTCCGACTTTGTATTTACAGAATTGCCCAATGGCATTTAATGATAGTGAACCTGCCAACTGGATTAGCAAAACAAAAGAAATTATGAATCCATACATGGGGAAAAAACATCCAAAATATCAATCCGGAATGCTGAATTGTGGTGAAATAAAAGACACCATTTCAGCAAAATAACTACCATACCACCTATTTAAATATTGCCAATTGAAAACTAAATTTTTATTAATTTTTACATTGTTTTTTTGCAATTCTGTTTTTGCACAACAAGAAAAAAAAATCAACTCAAAAAAAAGATATACCCTTAGCGGATATATACGCGATATTTCTTCAGGAGAAACCCTTATTGGAGCCACTATTTCAATAAAATCAAATGTAAAAGGCGTTTCCAGTAATCAATATGGATTTTATTCTATAACGCTGGAAGAAGGCAAATATAATCTTGCAGCTACTTTTATTGGGTATAAAACAAAATTGATTGCAATTGATTTGAATAAAGATTCTTTACTAAACATAGAGATGGAGACAGGTGTGGCACTTTCACAGGAAGTTGTTGTCACAGCAAAAAAAAGAGACAATAATGTAAAAGCGGCCCAAATGGGAAAAGTTTCTTTACAAATAGAACAAATAAAATCAGTTCCTGCATTTTTGGGCGAGGTTGATCTATTAAAAGTGGTACAACTTTTACCAGGAGTCAGAAATGCAGGCGAGGGAAGTGCAGGTATTTATGTAAGGGGGGGAGGACCTGATCAAAATCTGATTTTATTGGATGATGCTGTGGTTTATAATACCGGACATCTGTTTGGCTTTTTCTCGGTTTTCAATTCAGATGCGATAAAAAATGTATCCCTGATAAAAGGCGGAATGCCTGCTCAATATGGAGGAAGACTATCGAGTGTACTAGATATTTCCATGAAAGATGGTAATAATCAAAAATTTCAAGTAGATGGTGGAATTGGATTGATTGCCTCTAGAATTTCAATTCAAGGACCGATCAAGAAAGAAAAAGCATCCTTTATTATTTCTGCGAGAAGGACTTATATCGATGCTTTATCAAAACCGTTTGTCAGTAAGACAAGCCAATTTAGTGGTTCCGGTTATTATTTTTATGATTTGAACGCTAAGGCTAATTACAGATTTTCTGACAAAGACAGACTTTATTTGAGTGGATATTTTGGAAGAGATGTGTTTGATTTTGTAAACGGAGAACAGAGTCTGGACGTAAATATTCCATGGGGAAATGCAACAGGAACCATCAGATGGAACCATGTGTTCAACAAAAAATTGTTTGTGAATACAACTGCTCTTTATAATAATTATAATTTTACATTCAGTGCCAATCAAAACAATTTTGATGTAAAATTGGCCTCTGGTATCAGAGATTTAAGTATAAAGCAGGATTATGACTTTTATCCATTTGCTAAGCATAAAATAAAATTCGGTGCAGCTTATACTTACCATAAATTTTCTCCGTCTATTGTTAGTGGAAGGCAGGACTCTATAACATTCGAGCCACAAAATCCACAATTAAAATATGCAAATGAAGCAGCTGCATATATACAAGATGATTGGGAAATTAATTCAAAATTTCAAATCAATGGCGGACTTCGTTATAGTTTGTTTCAGCAAATTGGTCCCTATAAATTATATCAGACAGATGTTGATGGGAACAGAACAGATAGCACTGTATTTACAGCGGGAAAACCGGTTAAAACATATGCAGGCTTGGAACCTCGTGTAACCATGAGATATTCCATCAATGATGAAACTTCAATAAAAATGTCTGCCACACGAAATCTACAGTTTATTCATTTGGTTAGTAATTCCGGAACAACTTTACCAACTGATATTTGGGTTCCTAGTACCTATAAAGTTAAGCCCCAATTAAGCTGGTTGTATGCTGCCGGATTATTTAAAAATTTCAAGAATAACATGTTTGAAACTTCAATAGAATTTTATTACAAAGACATGCGAAATCAAATTGAATATAAAGAAGGGTACACGCCAAATTCGCTTGACGACACTGAAAATTCATTTGTATTTGGAAAAGGCTGGAGTTATGGATCGGAGTTGTACATCAATAAGGCCAAAGGAAAATTCACAGGTTGGATTGGGTATACGCTTAGCTGGACCTGGAGGAAATTTGCCGATCTGAATTTTGGAGAAAAATATCCTGCCAAATACGACAGAAGAAACGACGTTAGTTTGGTGGGAATGTATGAGTTGAATAAAAAATGGAAATTATCTGCAACATTTGTATATGGAACTGGAAATGCAACAACTTTACCACAGCGGTTTTATGTGATTGATGGAGTACTAACACAAGAATATAGTCGAATCAATCAATACAGATTGCCATCATATCATAGACTAGATTTTGCAGCGATTTTAACACCAAAGAAAAACATAAACAGAAAATGGAAATCAGAATGGGTTTTCAGCATTTATAATGTGTACAACAGAAAAAATCCTTATTTCATTTATTTTGATCAAACCGGCAGCGCAGCTCAAGGAAATTTACAGATTCAAGCCAAACAAGTATCAATATTTCCGGTCATTCCATCAGTAACTTGGAATTTCAAAATTTAAATCTTATTCTTTTAAAATTATTGATTGTCACTTCATTTCGATTTTAATACTAAATGTAATAGGGGTAGTTTTTAATCCTATTTTTTGTAGTTTATATTTTGATACAAACTTTAATAGTTATTCAAATTCTTACCCAACAGTAATAATAGAAAGAGAAAGAGAAGATTAAAACGAAATATTCTATTTAACATAATATTAATTATAAGGCAATTTGGTATTTATAAAATAACAATGTTCTGAGGATCGATTTAAAACGGCGGAGCTAAAATGCAATGCAATCATCAACAATT
>CANHLV010000131.1 GCA_947461495.1 Chitinophagaceae bacterium | reverse complement strand
CCATTGTATCATTATCTTTCACAGCCTGAAATTACTGAAGCTGAAGCCAGTTCAAGATTTGTGGACATGTCCAGCTATACCGGTTGTCCGGGTTATATCGTGCATCTTACTTGCGAAGGAGCATTGAATGCGGTTAGAGATGCCACTCAAAGAGATCAGAAAGTTTTTGTAGAAACTTGTATTCAGTATTTAATATTAGATGCAAGTTTGTACGAAAATAATTTTGAAGGAGCTAAATGGGTGATGAGTCCGCCGCTTCGCGAAAAGAAAGATCAGGAAACTTTGTGGGCTGGAATTAATCAGGGATTAGTACAAGTTGTTGCAACAGATCATTGTCCTTTTATGTGGGAACAGAAACTGATGGGTAAAGATGATTTCTCTAAAATTCCTAATGGACATCCTGCCATAGAAAATAGAATGGAATTGTTGTTTAGTGAAGGAGTGATGAAAAATAAAATCACACTAAATAAATTTGTTGAAGTGTCAAGTACCAATGCAGCAAAAATATTTGGAATGTTTCCACAAAAAGGAACCATCGCTGTTGGCAGTGATGCTGACATTGTAATTATAGATCCCAACGAAAAACATCAATTATCTGTAAGCACACATCACATGAATGTGGATTACAGTGGTTATGAAGGTTGGAATATTACTGGTAAAGTGAAAACGGTTTTATTGAGAGGGAAAGTTGCGATTGACAATAATAATTGTTTAGTTGAAAAAGGATACGGACAGTTCATCAAAAGAAATAAAGTAAGTCAGATTATTTAATCATATTTAAAATAATATGCCAAGAGTTATAAAATCAGGTTTAATTCAAATGAGTTTGCCTTTAACAGAAGGAGAAGGCACCATTGATGAGATTAAAGAAGCGATGTTTCAAAAACATGTTCCGTTAATTGAAAAGGCAGGCGAACAAGGTGTTCAGATTCTTTGCTTTCAAGAGATTTTTAATACACCTTATTTTTGTCCGGGACAAGATCCCAAATGGTATGCTTCTGCGGAAACTGTTCCCGGAGCAACAACGGAACGACTTGCAGTCTATGCGAAAAAATACAACATGGTCATTATTGCTCCTGTTTATGAAAAAGAACAGGCAGGAATTTTGTATAATACAGCAGCAGTGATTGATGCAGACGGAACTTATTTAGGCAAGTACAGAAAAAATCACATACCACATACAGGTGGTTTCTGGGAAAAATTTTTCTTCAAGCCCGGAAATTTAGGGTATCCAGTTTTTCAAACGAAGTACGCTAAAGTTGGAGTATACATTTGTTACGACAGACATTTTCCCGATGGAGCAAGATGTTTAGGGCTGAATGGTGCAGAGATTGTATATAATCCTTCAGCAACTACAGTTGGTCAGTCGCAATATCTATGGAAGTTGGAACAACCTGCACATGCAGTAGCTAATGGATATTTTATGGGTTGCATCAATCGTGTGGGAAAAGAAGCTCCATGGAACCTAGGAGAATTTTATGGCACATCTTATTTTGTAAATCCTTTAGGAGAAATTTTTGCTGAAGCATCTCAGCACAACGATGAATTATTGGTTGCAGAATTTGATCTCGACTTAATCGACACTATTAGAAGCAAATGGCAGTTCTTTAGAGACAGAAGGCCTGAAACCTATGGAGCAATCACACAATTATAATTTCAATATCGACATTCAATAAATGATATAATATAAACTTATGGCAATTCTTTCAAACAGACTTTCTAAAGAGCAATTTGAAAAAAACTTTTCAGACATTCATCCTCCATTTGAAACTAAAGATGCAGCATTGGTAGAAGCCAACAGATGTTTATTTTGTTATGATGCGCCTTGTATGAAAAGTTGCCCTACGAGCATCGATGTCCCCAAATTTATTAAGCAGATCACTACTGATAATGTAAAAGGAAGTGCACATACAATCTTGTCTTCAAACATAATGGGAGCGGGTTGTAGCAAGGTTTGTCCTGTGGAAAAACTATGCGAAGGGGCTTGTGTTTATAATTTAATGGACGAGGATCCAATACCCATTGCGAAATTGCAACGATATAGTACAGAGATGGCAATGCAAAAAAAATGGCTTTTGTTTAAACGTAAAGAAAGTAAAGGGAAAAAGGTTGCTGTTGTAGGAGCCGGTCCTGCAGGTTTGAGTTGTGCACATGTATTATCACGTGAAGGCATAGACGTAACTGTTTATGAAAAAGAAAAGCAAGGAGGAGGTTTAATGACTTATGGTATTGCTGCTTATAAAGTATCGCCTCAGTTTTGTGAGGATGAAGTAAATTATATTTTATCTATAGGAGGCATCACTATTAAGTATGAGCAGGAGTTAGGCAAAAATATTCAGTTGTCTGATTTGAAAAAAGACTATGATGCTGTTTATATGGCAATTGGTGTGGGTTTGGCAAGAAAATTAGAAATCCCCGGAGAGCAATTGGAAGGTGTAGTGGATGCGATTAGCTTTATCTATGAAATCCGAAATAGTGGTTTCAACAAAGTGGCAGTTGGCGATAAAGTAGTGGTAATTGGAATGGGAATGACAGCTATAGATGCTGCAACGCAGGCTAAAAGATTAGGAGCTTCAGAAGTAACTATGTTGTATAGACGAACTCAAGAAGAAATGCCATGTACCGAAGTTGAATTGAATATCGCTAAATTAGATGGATGTGAAATTGTATGGCTTGCAGCTCCTAAAGAAATAAAAGGTGCCGATGGAAAAGTAAATGAAATGGTTGTAGAAAAAATGAAATTGGGAGAGCCTGATGCAAGCGGAAGAAGATCGCCTGTTGCTACAGGAGAAACATTTACATTGAATGTAGATATGGTTATTAAAGCTGCTGGTCAAATGCCTTATCAGGAATTGGTAGCTGCAAATCAATTGGAAAATAATGGCGGGAAGTTAAAGGTTAGTAACAATCAAACGAATCTGAAAGGAGTTTTTGCCGGTGGCGATTGTGTTAATGGAGGAAAAGAAGTGGTAGATGCGGTTCAGGCGGGTAAGGATGGTGCGGTAGAGATTTTGAAGTTTTTGAATGTTTAAGTAAAAAATTAAAAGTAAAAAAATAAAGGCAACAGTAAAAATGACAACTCAGCGTATCGCAGCGTTCTTATTTCTCTGCGGTAAAAAATAAAACCGCAAAGAACAATAGAAAATGAGTTAACCCAAAGGGTTGAAAATAATAAATTTCAAATTTAAAATAACAAGCCATGGCAGATATAAGTTCAATTTTTTTAGGTATCAAATCTCCAAATCCATTTTGGTTAGCAAGTGCACCTCCAACAGATAAAAAAATAAATGTACTTAGAGCTTTTGAAGCCGGCTGGGGTGGTGTTGTATGGAAGACATTAGGATCTCAGGTGAAAAATGTTTCATCAAGATATTCTGCCGTTAATTACGGCGGACATAAAGTGATGGGCTTTAATAATATAGAATTGATCAGCGACAGGCCACTTGCAATTAATCTAAAAGAAATTGAAGAATGTATCAAGTTATTCCCCGATAGAGCCATGATTGTTTCTTTGATGGCAGACAATAATAAAGAGAGCTGGCACGATCTTATCAAAAAAGTTGAAGATACCGGAGCTCATGGATTTGAATTGAATTTTGGTTGTCCGCATGGCATGACCGAAAGAGGCATGGGCGCTGCAGTTGGACAAGATCCCGAAATTGCAAAAATGGTAGTGGAATGGGTAATGGAAAAAGCAACGATTCCTGTTATTACAAAGCTTACTCCGAATGTACACTCCGTTGTGCCCACAGGTAAAGCTGTGGTTGAAGCAGGAACAAATGCATTGTCATTGATCAATACCATTCAATCAGTTACAGGGGTTGATTTAGATACATTAGTACCTAATCCTTATGTAGATGGGAAAAGTGTATTTGGTGGATACTGCGGTCCTGCGGTTAAACCAATCGCTTTAAAAATGTTGACTACTATTGCACAAAATGAAGTAACGAATAAAGTTCCTGTTTCGGGTATTGGTGGTGTGAGTACTTGGAAAGATGCAGTGGAATTTATGTTGCTTGGAGCAAGTAATGTGCAGGTATGTACCGCAGCAATGAAGCATGGTTTCAGAATTGTTGAAGATATGTGTGAAGGATTGAATAATTGGATGGATGAAAAAGGTTACAACAAGCTAGAAGACTTTATTGGAAAGTCAGTACAGAATATTGTGCATTGGGAAGATCTGGATATCAACTATCATCATATTGCCAATATTAATCAGGATAAATGTATCCATTGTGGTTTGTGTTATATTGCCTGCGAAGATACATCGCATCAATCCATTAATTTAGACTTCGGAAAACCTTATAATACTTATTCTATTAAGGAAGAAGAATGTGTAGGTTGTAACTTGTGTCAGCTAGTATGTCCCGTTAGTGATTGTATTACTATGGTTGAAAATCGTATAGCGCCTGAGCATGTAAACTGGATAGAATATCAAAAAAGAGGGCTGCCTTTAAACGATCATTAATCATTTTATAAAAAATATTTTTGTGAAAATCAATAAAAGCAGATTAGAGGCTCACTTTGAGGCGATGAGTCTCATTGGGAAAATAGGAGAGACTGGTACTTGTCGTCCTGCACATTCTTCTTTGGAAAAAGAAGCATTTCATTTAGCATCTTCTTGGATGCAGGAAGCTGGCATGAAAACAAGAATTGATGATTTTGGAAATTTGATTGGTCACTATGAAGGAACCAAACCTGATTTGCCTGTGTTGATGATGGGTTCTCATTTGGATTCGCAACCCTATGGCGGAAGATTTGATGGTGTTGCAGGTGTGCTTTGTGCAATAGAAGTGGTGATGACAATGAAAGAAAATGGGATAACTCCGCAAAGGTCAATAGATGTAATTTCTTTCGCTGATGAAGAAGGATGGAGATTCAATAGAGGGCTTTTTGGTTCGAGAGGAATATTGGGTAAGTTGGAAGAAGGAGATCTGGCAAGAAAAGATAAGGACGGCATCACGCGAGAACAAGCATTGATTGAATTTGGATGTGATATAACCAGGTTCAAAGAATCTGAATATCCAGAAGGTAGTATTTATTGTTTTTTAGAATTGCATATTGAACAAGGACCTGTATTAGATATCGCACATAAACCAATTGGAGTGGTAAGTGGAATCTCGGGTCCGTTATGGCTAACGGTAAACCTTAAAGGTCAGGCAGGTCATACAGGCTCGGTTCCTATGCCTTTAAGAAAAGACTCTTTATTAGGAGCTGCTGAAATTATTGTTGCTTTAAATGAAATAGCAACTCAGGTAAAAGAAAATCCAACTGTGGGTACGGTTGCTACTATCAAAGTTTTTCCGGCAAGTAGAAATATTATTGCTGAAGAAACTGAATTCACGGTTGATTTGAGGGATATTGATTTGACAAGACGCCATCTTTATGAAAAACAATTGATGGATAAAATTGAGATTATCACCCAAAAACACGGGCTAACTTATACCATCAAAGAAGATACCAACAGTGAACCAAGATACTGCGCTGATTGGATTAAGAAAATCATTCACGATAAATGCAGTCAATTGCAATTGGATGCGCCCGAATTAATGAGCGGACCTTTTCATGATGCGTTGATGCTCTCTTATGTTTGTGATTATGGGATGATTTTTGTGAGATGCAAAGACGGCATCAGTCACAATCCAATGGAGTTTGCTTCTTATGAAGATTTGGCTTTGGGGACAGAAATAATGTACGGAACGGTATTGGATATTTTATTTCATCAGAGTAGCCAGACACGCTGATTGGGGAAAAGCAATTCCCTAAAAAAACTGCTATCAATTTAATTCTTAAGATTGAAAATATTCATCAATTTGTTTGTTTTTCAGTTCTAAAATTTCTCTACCTTAGCGTTAGTTCTTGAACATTCAGTAAGCAATTCCGTAGATAAAGTGAAGGTTTTTCCGATAATTTTCACAAGGAAAGTAGCTATTT
>CANHLV010000130.1 GCA_947461495.1 Chitinophagaceae bacterium | reverse complement strand
TTTGGAACCACTGAAAATTTATCGGCATTTCAAAGCTGGACTCAACTTCACAATCAGGAATATACGGAACTAACTAAGTTTTTAAAATCTAATCTATATAAAGTTCCGATAGGGCAATATTATCAATAAAGATGATTGTCGTTTTTGGATTTTGCCACGCAGGAAGGCACTAAGTTTCACAAAGATTTTATTCTTTCACTCAACACTTGATTATTCTAATTTTTTACATCGTTATTTTGAATTTTTAGAAGCACTAAGTAACAGGAAAGTGGCATTTATTTATGAGTAGGCATTTATTATTTTACAATTTCTCATTCCAATTTTCATAACTTAGATTCTGCTTGATTAATCAACACATTTCAAGCAAGTAAAATTATGAATGAACAATCAAGAGTATTTGACTTTCTTTACGAGCAGCATAGGCATTTCACCAAAAAGGATTTGCTTTCAGAGAAAATTAATGGCCAATGGCAATCATATAGCACAGTTGAAGTTATTGATTTGGTAAACAGATTAAGTGCAGGATTATTGCAACTTGGACTTTCAGGCAATGATATGTCTGTTGAACATCAGGATAAAATTGCTGTAATTTCCAGAAATAGACCGGAGTGGATTATTTTGGATTTGGCTTGTCAACAAATTGGTGTTTTGCTCGTTCCTATTTATCCCACAACCAATGCAAAAGAGATTGAATTTATTTTCAATGATGCAGCAGTAAAATATGTGTTTACGAGTGGGCAAGAATTATACGATAAATTGAATGGTATTAAAGAAAATATTCCATCATTAATTGACATATATTGTTTTGATATTTTGCCAAATTCGAAAAATTGGGGAATTATTATTGAAGATATTTCAGCTGATTACGTTTCTGCTGTAGAAAAGATTAAGGATAGCATATTACCTGATCAATGTGTAACTATTATTTACACATCAGGTACAACAGGATTTCCAAAAGGTGTAATGCTGAGTCATAAAAACCTCGTGATGAATGTACTTAATGCAGTAAAAACATTTCCATTTCCTGTGATGCCCGAAGGAAAAGCACTCAGTTTTTTACCTTTAAATCATATTTTTGAGAGGGTTGCTACATACATATACATGTACACAGGAATTTCCATTTATTACGCGGAATCATTAGACACTATTGGCGACAATCTTAAAGAAGTAAAACCAGTTTTATTTACCACAGTCCCTCGTTTGCTTGAGAAAGTATTTGAAAAAATTATGCTCAAAGGTTCGGAGCTTACCGGCATCAAAAAAAAGTTGTTTTTTTGGGCCGTAGGACTCGCCTCCCGTTATGATAATTTAAAGTCGGGTGGATTTTTTTATAACCTACAACTATCCATTGCAAATAAATTAATTTTTAATAAATGGAGAGAAGCCCTTGGTGGAAATGTTCAATATTTGATAACAGGAGGCGCTGCTTGTCAGGTTAAATTGCTTAGGATTTTTACAGCAGCGAGAATTCCAGTTTATGAAGGGTATGGTCCAACGGAAAACAGTCCGGTAATCAGTGTGAATTGCTGCAAAAAAGGCGGAACAAAATTCGGGACAGTAGGATTGGTGATAGAGGGACAGGAAGTGAAAATTGAAGCGGATGGAGAAATTTGTGTGAAAGGGCCTAGTGTTATGATGGGTTATTATAAACGACCCGACCTTACTGCAGAAGTAATCATTAACGGGTGGTTGCATACGGGAGATATAGGCGTTTTTGAAGGCAACAAATACCTAAAAATAACCGACAGGAAAAAAGAATTGTTTAAAACCAGCGGTGGAAAATATGTTGCTCCAACAGCTATTGAGAATAAGCTTAAAGAATCTCCATTTATAGAACAGGTAATGGTAATTGGAGCTGATCAGAAATTTGTTGCAGCATTGATAGTGCCATCTTTTGTAAATCTTAAAGAATGGATGAAAGCCAAAAATATTTCTTTTGAAAATAATAATGATACTGTTTCTAATTCGGAAGTGCTTCAGTTTTACAACAATTTAATTACTGAGTTTAACACTACATTCAATCATGTTGAACAAGTAAGAAAATTTACATTAATTTCTGATGAGTGGACTGTTGAAAGTGGAGAAATGACACCTAAACTTAGTTTGAAAAGAAAAGTGATAATGGAAAAATATAGAGAATCAATATTAAAAATATACCAGTAATAAAAAAACCGGACTAATCCGGTTTTTAAAAACACATTGTAAGGTTAATTCATAGTAAAAAATATTCTTTGCTATTGGGTCGATAATCATTTAAAGAAGATACAAGATATAAGTTATGAGTTAGAATTTGCCAATAGTTTATACTATATAATTGTAGTAATTGTACTACAATTATTGATTGGAGCTCCTGTTGCTGTTTAGTCCCCCTGTAAATAAAAAAACGCCCCCGAAATTCCGGAGGCGCTATTATTATTCATAAAATTCCCTTCGCTCCCCTCTCTTTTGGAGAGGGGGTTGGGGGGTGAGGCTTATTAACCTTTTTGTTTACCATTCCACACCTTCTTTCCCTGTAATCTTCTTCCCACATACATGATCAACACAAAGATGAAGAATAATGGTCCGGTGAAACCAAAAAGCGCAACATATTTAGTGCCATAGAATTTCTCCATCGGTCTTCTCAATCTTTCAGAAATCACGTACATACTTGGCACCATGATTAACGTTAAGAAGAATGCGAAAATCAAACCGAAGATAATCGTCCAGCTTAATGGTCCCCAGAACACAACACTATCACCACCAAAGAAAATATGCGGATTCAAATGTTGGAAGAACGAAACGAAATTGATATTGAAACCAACTGCCAGTGGTAATAAACCTAAGATTGTTGCAACGGCAGTAAGCATCACCGGAATGATACGAATCTTTCCAGCCATAATAGCAGCCTCACGGGTACGCATACCCCTTCCGCGCAACTCATCTGTAAATTCAATCAATAGAATACCATTCTTAATTACGATTCCCGCAAGTCCAATAATACCCACACCCAACATGATACTGGCAATGGTCATACCTGTAATCGCGTAACCCAGAAATACACCAATGATAGAAAAGAAGATTTCTGTCAATACAATAAATGGTTTACTCAAAGAGTTGAATTGCAACACAAGAATCAGGAAGATCAATCCTAAGGCAATCAGTAATGCCATTCCTAAGAAACTATTTGTTTCTGCTTCTTGCTCACCTTGTCCTGTTTGTCTGATGGTAACATCTGAAGGAATAGGAACCAAAGTTTTAAACCTTTCTATTTTAGTGGCCAATTCTTTATTTACTTTAGCCGTCATCGATGGATCCAAAACATTCGATTGCAATTGAATCGTACGCTTTACATTTTTGCGGGCAATAGCACCTGAAGTATTTGTGTAATCTACAGAGGCAATCGCACTTACAGGTACAGATTTAATTCGCATGGTATTCATGTCCATAAAAGTGATGCGCATGTTCATCAAGTCGGCGATGTTGTTACGCAACAAATCAGTATAACGCAATTGAATTTTATATTCGTCTTCACCGTCTTTTAATTTGCTCACTTCTTTTCCAAATACAGCTGTACGAATTTCCATTCCGATTTGTCCTGTGCTCAACCCTTCCATCATGGCTTTTTCACGGTCGACCTTAATCGTAATTTCAGGACTGTTCAAATCCACATCAGGCTTGATGCCTTCTACACCATCCACGCGATTGGTATCCAGATAATTATTCAGTTGAGTCGCCACTGCAGCAATTTCTTCAAATTTATCACCTACGATTTCGATATTTACCGGGGGATCAGTTGGAGGGCCGGCATCTTCTTGAGAGACTTCTATGCTAGCACCAGGAATACCTTTCATCTGTGCTCTGATTTCATCCAAATAGGGTTTAGTTTTTTTGCCGTTACGTTTTTCAAATTCAACAAATGAAACCTGAATACGACCTAAATTAGGTTGTACACTTCTGTTGTTGCTTCTTGGATTGTTAGCGCTGTTGGCAACGTTGGCAATCACGCTTTCCACAATACTTCCTTCTTCGCCAGGTTTGTCTTTTTCCAAAATTTTGATGACGCGCTGTTCTAAAATATGTGTGATACTATCGGTAGCGGTTACACTGGTTCCAGGAGGCATTTTCAAATAAACATAAATAAATTTAGGATCGCCACTAGGAAAGAAAGTCGCTTTATTGCCTCTTGCCATGAGCAATATTATGGATAGTGGAAACAATAAAAATAAACTCGCCACCGCCCATACTGGTCTTTTGCCTTTTAATATCCATCTCAATAATGTTTCATAACGATTCATCAAACCAGGCAATACTTTTGTTTGGAAACTATGAATGATGTCAGAGAAAATATATCTGTTCATTATAGTCAGTAACATCATAAACAATAAGAAGTTAGCAAAACCATGCGAGCCTAAAAGATGTAAGATGACTCCTGAAATGATTGCTGTCCAGAACCACCATTTTTTAAATATTAATTTCTTTTCTTCTTCAAATTCTTTACCTTCTGGTTTCATGAAACTTACTGCAAATACAGGGTTGAAGATAAAGGCAACGATAAGAGAAGCAGCCAATGTTAAGATCAACATCGTAGGTAGGTAAATCATAAACTTACCAATAATGCCTTTCCAGAAAAGTAATGGAAAAAAGGGAGCTAATGTTGTTGCCGTACCTGCCATGACCGGAATGAAAACTTCTCCGGCAGCCTCTTTGGCACTTTTGATAATTTTAACTTTTCCATTGTTATAAATACGGTGTGTGTTTTCAATAACCACAATGGCATCATCAACAATGATTCCCAAACCAAACAACAAAGCAAATAATACGATGAAATTTAAAGTAACAGTTGTTCCTACAATGCCATCTGCAATTGGTAAAAACAGAAAGGCAACGAACACACTCAGCGGCACACTCAACGCCACAAAAAATGCATTGGTAACTCCCATGAAGAACATCAGTATCAACAACACCAGAATAAAACCTATGATAATCGTATTTACCAAGTCATTGAAAGAAGTTTCAGTAGCCACACTTTGATCACCGGTAATGACCACTTTTAAACTTGGAGGCAATTCTTTTGATTCCTTCATTTTGGCAACAATGCCTTTAACTTTGCCTGCAGCACTAATCAGATTTTCTCCTGCACGTTTTACAATATTGATGGTTACAACATTTTTGCCATCCAAGCGGGCATAACTTTCTTTTTGTTTGATGGTATCTTTCAGTTCGGCAATATCTCTTAAGTAAACTGTAGCTCCTTGAGCACTGCTTCTTACAACGATATCCTGTAAATCGTTCACACTATTGAACTGCCCTTTCACTTTCAGCGTTCTTTTCATATCACCCACTTCAATCAAGCCGCCAGTGATATCATTGTTTTCGCGAGAAATAGCATTTTCTATATCCATGAAACTTACACGAGCCGCTTGCATTTTGTAAGGATCAACATTCACTTGTATTTCTCTTTCAGGAGCACCAACGATTTCAGCTCTGGTGATTTCAGGAAGTTCTTCAAATTTGTCTTGTAACTTATCAGCGAATTGTTTCAACTTCACGCCATCATAATCACCACTCACATTTACAAACATGATGGGCATTTCACTGAAAGCAAATTCCTGCACATTAGGTTGTTGAGTAAGATTTGTTGGTAGATCGGATTGAGCTTTATCCAATGCATCCTTTACTTTTTGTTTTGCCAATTCAGTTTTTACATCCGTATCAAATTCAACTATGATTAAAGAATAATCAGTTTGAGAAGTACTGGTAATTTTTTTCACTTTCGCACCGCTGATTCCTTTCAATTGTTTTTCAATCGGTCGTGTAACGAGGTTCTCAATGTCTTTGGGAGAGTTGCCCACATAAACCGTTGTTACACTAATGGTAGGTACAACAATATCCGGAAATTGCTCTTTAGGCAAAGTATTGAATTTATACAAACCAAATGCAGTGATGAGCATGGCAATAATATACACTGCAGTTCTGTTATCT
>CANHLV010000129.1 GCA_947461495.1 Chitinophagaceae bacterium | reverse complement strand
TACCGATGGCGCCTAGCTGAGCAATGCCATATTCGATGTAGTAAAAAGGAACTTCATAAAGGTGTAATTGTCTTTGCCAAGCGTTGCTTCGATATGCGTCAAGGCCACTGAAATCAATCACTTCGTCAGTAAACTCTTTCAATATCAACACCCAGGCATCCGTTCTTTCCTGATGAGTATGAGTTGGATGTTGATACAACCAATATTGGAATTTATCAATGATGGCAATCCATGGAAAAATAGTAATTACTCTTTCCAACTGGTGCTCTTTTGCTCTCTGCAAATCGTCATCATTATCAAAAAAGCTATTCCAGTAATCCATGCTGAACAACTCCATAGCCATACTTGCCACTTCAGCAATTTCCATCGGATATTCTTTGAAGCCACTAAGTTCTAAATGATGCGCTAAGAAAGAATGAACCGCATGTCCGCCTTCATGTACCATTGTGGTAACATCGTGCATTTGTCCGGCTGCATTCATGAAAATAAAAGGCGCTCCACTTTCTGCTAACGGGCAATTGTAGCCGCCGGGCGCTTTGCCTTGTCTACTTTCTAAATCAAGATGATTTAACTCTTTCATTTTAGAAAGACAATCGGCAAAGAAAGGATTGAGTTGTTGAAAACAAGCGATTGATTTCTGAAGCAACTCCTCTCCTGTTTTGAATGGTCTTAATGGTGAAATGCCTTCTGGCTCTGCTTCTAGATCCCATGGTCTTAATTGCTCAACACCGAGAGCCGCTTTTTTCTTTTTATAAATTTCATTAACCAAAGGAAGAATATGCAATTTCACCGCTTCATGAAATTTAAAGCAATCGTCTTTTTTGTAATCAAAACGACCGAGTTCTTTAAAACGATAATCTATATAACTTTCAAAGCCTGCGTTGATTGCGGTTGTATTTCTGATAGAAACTAGTTTGTCAAAAAGTTCATCCAGTTTTTGTTTGTCCTGTAATCTTCTTTGTTGGATTTTATGATAAACTTCTTCTCTTAATTTTCTATCGTGACTTTGTAGAAATTTACCTGCCTGTTGTAATGTGTAAGTTTTGCCATCCACGTCAATAGTCATGGCGCCTGTTATTTGTCCGTATTGTTGTTGTAATACAGCCACTTCAGCCTGTAACGGTATATTCTCTTCTCTGAATAATTCGATGCTCTTTTTTACATTTCTCAGATAAGTGAAATATTTGTTTGCATCCAGCAATTGAAGAGATGGAGCAGCCAATAATTTTTTATTCAGCAAATCAGCATAAGGCTGTATTTGAGGTTGAATTTCGAGACAGAAAAAATTGAATGATTCTTCAAGTTCTTTGTTTTGGGTGTCGCAGGTCATTTTTATTTGACGCCAGCAAGCATCTTCACTGATAGTGGCTTCCAATTCACTTTGATCGAGCAACCATTTTTCAAGAGCAGGAACAGTAGCAATATCTCTGTCTAATAGTTCTTTAAAAAAAGGCTCTAAACTATTCCAATCTGTTACTACGAAATCAGTTGGTAAAAAGTGACGGGCTGTTTTTTTTATATCCGCTGTGTAAGTCATAATAAAAAGTTTATCAAAAGAATATTCCCCAGTATTAGCCTTAAAGCCAAAGCCAGGGAATAATGTTAAATTAATATCAGAAAAAAACCGCCAAAGGCGGAATTTTTTTTTAATCAGAAGACAGTTATTACGCCATCTTTCTAGGTGTGTTGATTTTCTTTGCTGGTGCATTTTTTACAGCAGCCGCTTTAGGTGCAGACTTTGAAGCTGAGGCCGTTTTTTTCTCAGCAACTTGTTCAGCAGGCATTTCTTCGCTTCCTTCATCAGACAATTTAATCTCGATGTTGTTTTTGGCAAGAATTTCATACCATTTTACCATCTTTTTCATATCGCTGCCATACACGCGCTGAAAGTCCATTTGAGGAAAAACTTTTTCGAAATAAGCTTTTACCAATTTAGGGTCATTGGCTTCAGGCATAGCTTCGCTGCTAGACTTCATAGCATTAAAAATATCAACCAGATTGACATTTTCGCCTGTTGTGTATATCTCTATACTCTCCAAATGAGAAAAACTATGTGCTCTGTTGCTTACAAATTTGGTACTTTTGTCTTCTAAAGAACGAACCAAACCGCCATCGGCTTTAGAAGATATCAATTCAAACAAACCGCTAAGCCCGGTAACAGCTACTAATTTTTTGTACTCCATAATCGTAATAAATTTGAGGTCGCAAGATAATTCTTTCAGTTCAAAATAAAATACTCTTTACTATTTAAATAAATGCAAAATAAATCCCGAAATATGAAAACCGTTTTATTGATTCTTTCAAGTTTACTTTCCGGTTTTGCCGGTTTCTCACAACAGTCACGCTTAAACGGAAATATTGCCGACAAAATGAATAATGTTGGCATTAAAAGGGCCAGTTTGTCGTTAATCGAAAAAGAAAAAAATAAAGTGCTGCAAAATAGCGTGTCTGACAGCATAGGAAATTTTAATTTTAGGAATGTTAATGAGGGTGAATATAACATCATGATATCGGCGGTAGGATATAAAAAAATTTCCATTTCGTTTACGATGGGCGCCGAAAATAAAAATATTGGAACTGTTTTTTTAGAAAATGAAACCAAAGATCTTTCAACAGTAACCATCATTGCCAAAGCTCCGGCGGTAAGTCAGAAAGATGATACTTCTCAATACAGCGCAAGTCAATACAAAGTAAACCCTGATGCCACAACAGAAGACCTGGTTAAAAAGATGCCAGGGATTTCAATAGATAACAATGGCACTATCACAGCCCATGGCGAACAAGTGAAAAAAGTTACCGTCGATGGAAAAGACTTTTTTGGTAATGATGCTACTGCAGCTTTAAAAAATATTCCGGCAAGTGTAGTGGATAAGATTCAGGTTTTCGACAGACTCAGTGATCAGGCACAACTGACAGGCATAGACGATGGAAATTCTCAAAAATCAATCAATATCATCACAAAAGCCGGCATCAGTAACGCACAATTCGGGAGAATTTATGCGGGAATTGGAACCAATAACACTTATTCATCCGGTGGTAATATCAGTCTATTTAAAAAAGACAGAAGATTGTCATTTGTAGGCAATTTCAATAATATCAATCAGCAAAATTTCGGTTCACAGGACTTATTGGGTATTTCAGGAAGCAGCAGCAGTCAACGCTCTCCAATGTCTATGGGTAATTTCAGAGGACCAGGAGGACCAGCAGAATCTTTCACTACAGATCAAGCAACAGGTATCAATACTACCAATGCCATTGGTATAAATTATAGTGATAAATGGAATCCTAAAACTACAGTTACTGCAAGTTATTTTTTCAACAACACCAATAACAGTAACTTGTCATTGACCAACAATCAGCTTTTTGAAGACGATTTGACGACAATAAAAAACAGCAACTCCAACGCTGATAATTTCAATCACAGAATTAATGCAAGACTTGAATATAAAATCGATACCAACAATTCTATTTTTATAATTCCAAGTTTGAATTTTCAAAAAAATAATTCGGTAAGTGAAGCTGCTATCAACAGTTTCAAATACACTGACGATTCTCTTTACAATTCAAATTCACTTTCCGAAAAAAATAAGAATGGTTACAACCTGAAAAACAATTTGATGTTCAGGCATTCTTTCGCGAAAAAGAATCGAATTTTTTCTGCAGGGTTCAATACAACATTAACAAGAAATTACAGCGAAAACACTACAGATGCAAGATTCAGGTTTTATGACGCCGCCGGACTTCCATTAGACCCAGATTCATTACAACAACAATTCAGTGATAATAAAACGAATGGCTACACCATTGGCGGAAACATCTCCTACAACGAACCACTAGGCAAAAAAGGGAAAAGCCAATTGCAAATCGAATACAACCCTTCAGTACAAAAAAATAAAGCCAATCAAAAGACATTTGGATTAGATGGGCTACAATATTCAAAATATGATACCGCTTTATCTAATCAATTTGATAATACCATCACTACACAAAATGGTGGTGTTACATATCGTTACACACCAAATAAAGATGAACAACTTTCATTTGGTGTAAGCTATCAAACTGCTGAATTAAAAAGCGAAAGGATTATTCCTCAATTAAGTAATGTCAATCAAACTTTCAAAAATTTTCTTCCAAATGGATCATGGAGAAAAAAGATCTCACAATACAGCAATATCAGAATGTTTTACAGAGCATCGACAATATTCCCGACCATTTCTCAATTGCAGGATGTTGTGAATCTAAGTAATCCTGTTAGTGCGAGCACTGGAAATAAAGATTTGAAACAATCTTATACTCAATATGGTGGCGGCAGATATAGTTACACGAATACAAAAACCAACCGAAGCTTGTTTACCGGCATTTTCTTTCAAAGTTCTAGCGATTATATCTCCAATGCAACTTATATAGCATCAGCAGATACTGTTATTCAACAAGGCATTACTTTGAAACAAGGCACGCAATTATCAAAGCCTGTAAACCTTGATGGATATAGGGTTGTACGTTCTTATTTCAATTACAGCATACCTGTAAAAAAATTGAAAACCACAGTGAACCTGAACACTTCTTTCATGTATAACAACATGCCCGGACTTGTGAATACAACTGCTACGAATACAAAAACTTTTCAGTACAATTTAGGAATGGCTTTTGTAAGCAATGTTAGTGAATATGTAGATTACAATATCAGTTATAATGCTGCCATCAACAATGCGACAACCAAAGGCACATCTACCATAGAAAACAATTATGTAAATCATACTGTTTCTGTAGTCTTCAATTTGTTAAGTAAAAAAGGCTGGTTTATTCAGAATGAATTTACCGGACAAATTTATAACGGATTGTCAACTGGTTTTGATAGAAAATTTGCATTATGGAATGCATCAATTGGAAGAAAGTTTTTTAAGAACAAAGCAGGCGAATTTAAAATATCAGTATTTGATATTTTAAAACAAAATCAAAGTATCAGTAGAACTGTTTCGAATACTTATCTTGAAGATGTAAATAGCAAAGTTTTACAACAATATTTCATGCTAACGTTTAGCTATAACCTAAAGAATTTCGGTACGCCTAAAAAAACAGAAAAGACAGAAGAGTTTATACCGAGAGTGGGATATCCGAATTAAAACGAAAAGTCTTTTAAAACCTAGATATCAAACAATTATCTTTTCAGTTCGATCATTTCAGGAATAAAATTTCGCTTGTGTGACTTTTGTCACTAACTGCTATTTTTTTGCGTGCTACTTTTGTTCTTGTTGAAGAAATTAACATTCAATCCATATTTACTCACTAAATAAATTTTTTATGAAAAAGAACATGGGTAATGCCGACAAAACAATCAGAATCATTTTGGCCATTCTTTTTTCCATTCTTTATTTTACAAATACAGTCAGCGGTACTGCTGGAATCATACTTTTAATTTTAGGTGGTATATTTCTGTTTACCGGACTTATTAATTTTTGTCCGCTCTATTTACCATTTGGAATCAATACTTGTAAAAGGAAATAAGAATAAAAATAACACAAGAACCAGCCTCGATTTGAATGACATTTTTAAAGATAATGATGATATAGGCTGCGACATGTGACCAAATAAAAACGATAAAAATGACACACGAAGTCGAAACCCAGTGGATGGGCAAAATGCAATTCAATTCTTTAGTCAGTGGCCATACCATTGTAATGGATGCGTCTGAAAGAGTTGGTGGCGAAGATCAAGGTCCGATACCAAAGCCTTTAATATTAACTGCATTATCAGGTTGTACAGGTATGGACATTGTTGCTATACTTCGTAAATCACAAAAAGAAGTAAAAGATCTTGATATCAAAGTATTTGGTGAGCTGAGTAAAACAGCACCATTAGAATATGTAAGTATCCATGTGAAATATTATTTTTTGGGAGACGAAGTAAATAAAGATGTAGCATTAGATGCGGTTACCACTTCGCAAGAAAAATATTGTGGCGTAAGTCATATGCTGAGAAAAGCATTG
>CANHLV010000128.1 GCA_947461495.1 Chitinophagaceae bacterium | reverse complement strand
GTAAAAAAGTTTTTTGTAAAAACTTTCCATTTCCAAACCATTCCATTCGATAGGGTCTTTTACAAAAAACTTCAATCTTTTCTTATTAGGGATTTCTTGTCCGCTATATACTAGCGGTATGGTTTGATTATAAGTCATTGAGAAAATGCTGAACATTTTATAAGCATCACCATATTTTTCAAATTCAGTTCCGTTCCAGCTGTTTTCATCATGGTTGGTGGTGAAATTCATGCGCATGGCGTCTTTCGGGTATTTTCCATAGTTGTCTTCGAGTTGTTTGATAAATTCGCTAGGAGAGATTTTTCCATCATACAAGTCTCTTGTTGAACCCATAGCATTCCAGTTGTAGGTAGCATCAAACCCTGATTCGTGCAACCAACCAGTATTGCCTTCAGCTAGCATGAACACATCTTTCATTTTTTTTAATTCTCCAATGCAAGTTTTCCAAAAGTCTGCAGGAACAGGCTCGGCTACATCACAGCGAAAGCCATCTAAATCTGCATTGTTAATCCAGAATTTCATCGCATCAATCATACTATCACGCATTTCTTTGTTGTCGTAATTCAGCTTGTAAACATCTGTCCAGTCAAACGGAGAAATGAAATTTCCTTTTTCGTCTTTGGTATAGAAGTCGGGGTGCCTTTCCACCCATCCATTATCAATTCCCGAATGATTAGGAACCCAGTCGGTTATGACTTTGAAACCCATGGCATGAGCGTTTTTGACCAATGAAACGAAGTCGCTCATATTGCCAAATTCAGGGTTGATGCCTTTGTAGTCACTAACCGCATAATAACTACCCAATTCCGATTCATTCATTTTTCTGCCTTTCAAACTGATAGGAGTTATAGGCATGAACCATAAAATTTCAACGCCCATATTTTTTAGTCGTGGTAATGATTTCTCAAATGCTTTGAAAGTTCCTTCTTTAGTGTATTGTCTTAGATTTACTTCGTAAATATTGGATTGTAACGACCATTTAGGATGTGGGAATAATGATTTCCCAGTTTGAGCGATAACCGTTATTGTAAAGGCAATTGATAATAACGATAATGTAAGTTTTTTTAAAAGCATAGTTTTTTACTTTGATTAAATTCTTGAATTTTATTTTACTAATTCTAAAACAATAGATTGATAAGAACCTAATTTGAAATCTGTCATAGAACCCATCTCATTGGTAAGGATGTTTTTATATTTTGAAAAATTACCGGTTCTTTCAGCATAATTTTTGAAAGAAATATTTTTATCTATTTTAGAAGTGTTCATGACAATCATGATGGTTTGGTTATTGTCATATCTAAAGTAAGTATAAACGCCATCTTCAGGCAAATACTGCATGAATTTTCCTGTCGCTAATGCAGATGATTGTTTTCGATAATTTGCTAGTGTTTTTATCAAATTGAAAATTTGGTTGTCTTTTTCAGTTCTGTCACCGAAAGAAAACTTATTTACTTTATCTTCTCTCCAACCGCCAGGGAAATCAAGTCTTACATATCCATCGGAAGGGCTTGTAGTGCCTGTTGTTGCAAATTCAGAAGTGTAATACAATTCTGGTGTACCCCTTGCCGTTAGTAACCAGCATAAAGCAGATTTGTATTTATTAATGTCTTCACCTACTACAGTGTAAAATCTTGCCATGTCGTGATTATCTAAAAAGATGACATTTCTGGTCGGGTCTTTATAGACAAAATCCTGAGCCAGTGTTGTGTATAATTTATTGACACCATCATCCCATCCAAAATCTTTATTCATGGCATCCATGATAGCCCATAATGTTTGAAAGTCCGTAACTCCTTGGAGATTACTTTTGTAAGGTATGTTGTAATTGTTCTCACAGAAATAACTTTGATTGGGAACACCATGAACCCAAGTCTCACCAAATAATGTAATTTTTGGATATTCATTCATGAGCGCCTTGTTGCACTTATTCATGAAACTCAAGTCGTTGTAGGCATAGGTGTCAATTCTCCATCCGTCGATACCAAATTCTTCTACACTCCAGATGGCATGCTGAATCAGGAAATTGGCTACAAAAGGATTGCTTTGATTCAAGTCAGGCATTTGAGGTGTAAACCAGCCGTCTGCCATTTGCTTGACATCTTTTTTACTGGCATATGGGTCGAAAAGCGTTTGGTCTTTGTAAGTGGTGTTTGTATATTTTTCCCATTGATGTAGCCATTCTTTCATGGGTAGATCTTGCACGGTAAAATGGTATAGCCCTACATGGTTGTATACTGCGTCTTGTATTATTTTTAAACCTTTGTTGTGAGCCGCATCTACAAGTTCATGGTAAGCTTTATTGCCACCTAATCTTGAGTCAACTTTATAGTGATTGGTAAAAGCATATCCGTGCTCGGTTCTATCGGGCATGTCATTTTCCCAAACAGGATTCAGCCAAATTGAAGTCACTCCTAAATCAGACAGATAATCAAGGTGATTTTGAATGCCTTTCAAATCGCCACCGTGTCTGTTGAAAACAGTATCTCTTCTTAGTGATTGATCTTTCATACCAGCCACTTTGTCGTTAGATTCATCGCCATTGCTGAAACGATCAGGCATAATCAAATACATGAAATCTTTAGAAGTTACGCCTTGTGCATAAGAAATACCATTGCTTTTTTTCTTGGGTTTTAATACATATGTAATGTTGTTATTTGCCAGTTTAATCTGAAAGGTCCCGGGTTTTGTAGTGGTTGATATATTTAAATCAAGAAACAAATAATTTTTGTTGTCGACATGTTGGATTTTTTTTAACGTCACTCCCGGGTAGTTTAGAGTAATGTTTTTTGAATTAGCAATGTCTTTTCCATGCAACATCAATTGCAATGAAGTGTTTTTCATGCCGGTCCACCAGTTGGGCGGATAAATATCAACTTGTTGTGATGTAGCGTGTAATAAAATCAGTGTAAAAAATCCCGTTGCAATAAATTTTAATACCGCATTACAATAATTATTATTCATAATATTCATTAATCTTTTTCTTTTACAATAAAATAACAAACCAGTCCGGCAAGTATCATCAATCCTCCTCCCATTTGAACAGCGAGTATTCTGTTGTTGTGGAGGACGTGTTCCATCACCCAGCCAAAACCGAGAGAAGCGATGATTTCGGGAAGTACAATGAAGAAGTTGAAAATGCCCATGTACACACCAATTTTTTCAGCAGGCAGACAATCCGACAACATACTATAAGGCATCGAAAGAATACTTGACCATGCAATGCCTACGCAGCACATAACCAGAATGAGCATCATTTTACTGTCGATTCCGTGAATCATGGCAATGCTCAGTAATCCAATACCTCCAGCAAACAAACAAATCATGTGTGTGATTTTTTTTCCGATACGAGTTGCAATGAAAGGAATGAATAATGCAAAAAGAAAAGTTATTATATTTTGAAAAGAATACGTTACACCTGCCCATTCCGTACCTTGTTTGTAAAGTTCTTTTGCTGCTTCTGAAGCATCTTTGGCCGCACTTCCGCCAAATACATCTGCACCCACAGCAGGCGTATAATAAAACCACATTAAAAAAAGTCCGGGCCAGGTAAGAAACTGAACCAGTGCCAGTTGCTTCATTTTTTTTGGCATATTGCCACTGGCTTGAAATATTTCTGTTGCACCTGCTCCAAAACCTTTTTTACTTTCTTTGATTTTTTCTCTTGAGATAATTTCCTGTGGCGGATATTCTTTTGATGTCAGGATAGTGTATAAAACAAAAAGTAAAAAAGCGACAGCGCCAATGTAAAAACTCCATTTGACATTTGTTGGAATTCCGGTATGACCTGCTGCATCTTTGATACCCACCCAATGAGTGAAAATCCAGGGTAGGGCACTGGCGATTACCGAACCCAGTCCGATAAACAAACTTTGCATGCTGAATCCGAATGTTCTTTGTTCTGCAGGTAACTTATCGGCAACGAATGCACGAAATGGTTCCATGGAAATATTGATGGATGAATCTAGAATCCATAATAAACCGGCAGCCATCCATAAGCTGCTGCTGTTGGGCATCATGATCAGCGCTATCGAAGATAAAATGGCGCCTGCTAAAAAATAGGGACGTCGTCTGCCCAGCACCGGATGCCAGGTTCTGTCACTCATGTATCCAATGATGGGTTGTACAATCAAGCCAGTTAATGGAGCCGCCAGCCAGAGTAATGGAATTTCATCAGGTTTGGCACCAAGAAATTCATATATCGAACTCATGTTGGCCATCTGAAGCGCCCAGCCAAACTGAATGCCCATGAATCCAAAACTCATGTTCCATATTTGCCAAAAACTTAATCTTGGCTTTGTACCTGTAAATGCGGTAGACATATTTTGAACTTTTAAATGAAATAAAATTGTTGTGTAAAAAATACACTATATGATATACAAGATATAAACTACACTGAATATAATAAAAATTAATTTTTCACCTGACTGCAATGTTGAATCTTTCGTCGAAATAATTTTGATAATTTATCACAATGTGTTTATTTTACACAATAGTTACTAAATTCGATTTTTTAAAGAATCTATTTGTCTCAAATTTTATCCAAAAAATATATGAAAAAAATTATCCTCAGCTTTGTTTTTTTATTAAATTTTTATTTTTCTTTTTCTCAATTGTTGACAACAAGTCCTGCATTTGTTACAGAAACTACGAGTTCGTTTACCATTATCATGGATGCTTCGAAGGGGAATAAAGGTTTGAATAATTATGCCACAACATCAGATGTGTATGTGCATACTGGTGTTATTACTAGTTCAAGTACCGGCAATTCTGATTGGCGTTATGTGAAGTTTAATCAAAATTTCACGACAACCAATGCGTCCTTGAATGCTACTTACATTGGAGCAAACAGATGGCAGTTTAGCATTACCGGAGGCTTAAGAGCATATTATGGAGTGCCTGCAGGAGAAACTATTTTGAAAATTGCGATATTATTTAGAAGTGGTAACGGAAGTTTGGTACAAAGAAATATCGACGGAACGGATATGTATATTCCAGTCACCACAACAGCTCTTGCAGCCCGTCTTTCTGTTCCTCCGAAGCAGCCAACATTTATACCTAAAGCAGAGCCCATTACGAAAGTAGTTGGCAATCAGGTAGCCATTACCGGTATATCAAATAATGCGGCTACTTTGAAACTGTATTTTAATGGTACTTTAATTCAGACAGCAACAGGCGCCACAACGATTACATCTACTCCCGGACCAACAATTACTGCTTCAGGAACACAAACCATTATGCTAGAGGCATTTGATGGCGTCACAACAAAATATGATACAATTAAATTTTATGTTGCAGGTACAGTGAATGTTGCAGCACTGCCTGCAGGTTTGCGGGATGGTATCAACTATGAAGCTAATAATACTGCTGTAACATTTGTATTGTATGCACCAGGAAAAAGCAGGGTTTGTTTGATTGGAGATATGCCGGGTAGCAACTGGGATGAGCAAGCTAACTATCAAATGAACAAAACACCCGATGGTAATTATTGGTGGCTAAGAGTAACAGGATTGACATCCGGTACTGAATATTCTTTTCAATATTTGATTAACGGCAACCTACCAGTTTCAGATCCCTATGTGGAAAAAGTACAAGATCCTTGGAATGATCAATATATTTCTACAACTACTTATCCCAATCTTAAGCCTTATCCATCAGGATTTACAACTGGCGTTGTTGGGATTTTTCAAACTAACGCGCCTGCATATACGTGGACTACAACCAATTATTCACGCCCTGATAAAAAACGTGTAGTCATCTATGAATTGTTAATGAGGGATTTTATCGTTAAGCATGATTGGAAGACGTTGAGAGATTCAATCAATTATTTCAAAAATATGGGAATCAATGCGATTGAACTTATGCCCATCAACGAATTTGAAGGCAATAACAGTTGGGGTTATAATCCTGATTTTTATTTCGCGCCTGACAAATATTATGGCCCTAAAAACGATTTGAAACAATTCATTGACATTTGTCATGCCAATGGTATTGC
>CANHLV010000127.1 GCA_947461495.1 Chitinophagaceae bacterium | reverse complement strand
GTTGAAATCTATTACAAGAAAAAAATGCTGCAAAGACAAGCATTTGCTTGATATTTTGATCTCAACATAATTCATTATGCTTTCGTCCAAAATATCGGCTCAAACACCCGTCTTTATTGCCTTTTTTCCTTTCATCACGATTCCAACTGCAAAATCCGGGTTTAAAAAATTTTAGAGGTATAAGCTTCTAATTACCAATCTTTTGTTGGTAAAACTTGGACACTAATGGGTGTTTGTTGTAGTAAAGAAATAGATTGAAGAAAGTTAAGTGGTACTAAAGAAATATTAGTGAAAAAATTTGGCTGTTCGAGTTGAGAACACGTAATATTGCGATATTGCAATATTGCAATATCGCCAATAAGAAACTTCTAATTGCACTCATTCATAAAAAATCCCAGCTACCTCATGCAGCCGGGATTTATCTAAAACTTGTCTACTTATTTCAAAAATATTTGCCCAATCCAGTAATTAATAATTTGCCGTAGTCGTTACACCAGCTGTATCAATAAATGTAAAATGATACCGGCCTGTGT
Organism: Chitinophagaceae bacterium; assembly: GCA_947461495.1. GTDB lineage: Bacteria > Bacteroidota > Bacteroidia > Chitinophagales > Chitinophagaceae > Ferruginibacter. The sequence continues at coordinate 5,561 of CANHLV010000127.1, read as the reverse complement.
TATCCCAATTGTAATTTACATGACCCTGACGATTGCCAAGTTGATAGGTTAAATTATAGGCATTAGCAGCTGGAGAAGTGAAATCAGTGATTACTGCATTTCGCAACGGAGTAAGAGGAGGTCTGACACCATGAGCAAATGCTTGTGGTAAAATCTGATTTTCAGGTGCAGGCGTAGTTGGGTCGATGGTCACTTTACCTCTCATAGAACCCACTACATAAGGATAGGTGTTGGTTCCATGATAATGATATACACCATTGTTATAAATATGTCCATGGCAAGTATCTAAACTTTGCATGTTAGTGCCATCTGGTTCTTTAGCTCCATACACCGCAAATCCATCTAGCGCAAATGCAATGGGCATTAATCCTGAAGTTCCTGACAAATGTAAAGGAGCGGCATGATAATGATAGTCATCTGCTTTTCCGCAATGTCCGCCCCAGTTATCCAATTCGCCTATAGCATAGGAATCTTCTCCTCTGTTATTTAAAGCATTGAAAATGGGAATACCATTAACGGCAATGGCAACAGCACCTTTCATGAAATTATATCTTGTACTTAAAGGAGTAGTTGCATATACAGGTTGTAAAGGAATACTCCAGTGATTGGTACCTGAATATGCCTGTGGAATGGGAACTTGTTGCTGCCAGCTTGTAATGCCGATCATCATGTTATGATTAGGGATTCCTCCACTGTTCACATAAAAATAAGTGGTATCCCATGTGGTTGAAATGGAAGGTTTGTATGGTGTAAAGGCCGAATCTAAAAAACCTGTTGATGTTTTAGGAATACCATTTCCAGTTGGAACCACAGGAGCGGGAGAAGGTGTTGTCTTTTTACAAGATGCAAAAAATAAAACTGAAAAACAAAGAGCCAAAATTGAGAAAGCAAACTGCCACTGCTTCCTGAAATTATTTTTATAAGCAAGGATGCTCAATCCATAAAAGCCGAATGCAATCAAGGCTAAAATAGCCAATTTAAAAATGTATTGATAATCCCATTTTGAAATGCTGTTGTAATCAGTAATCAAAGGAAGATTGATGCCGTTTTTTGTATTGATATTTGATATTTCTGCATTAATGAAATTCTTATCATTTGCCGACAATTCATTTATGTTCATCCTCCATATTTTTCCTTCTGCACCTTCAATCAAAATAAATTCTTTGTTTGACATCATGTAATTGCCTACAATTTTCTCATTGTTTTTTTGAGTTTCCCATTGGTGTAATGTTGAAACATCAGATTTAGAATAATGCCCTCCGGGATGTGCAAATAATCCTGCTGCAGTTACAACGAAATAGAAGATAATGGTGATAATTTTTTTCAATTTTTACTTTTTACTTTTTAAAAATTATGGTCTGGCGTAGCCAACGGTTATCATTGAAGTATCCAAAGTAATGCCACTCATAGCTGTTTTTAATACATCCATGGTAACTTGATTTTGGGGAACAGTCAATGTTGGTTGTTGAGAAAGTGCATAAACAGTGATATAATAATATTTTACACCTGGTCCTTGTGAACAAGGAGGCTCGTAATGAAGCGGATTGGCGAATGTATTGGCTCCGTATGTTCCAACTGTAGTATTGTTTTCTGGTACGCTTAATACCGAAGCCGGTAAATTATAAACCACCATGTAAACATGATTGGGAGGTGTTGGTGTTATTGTGTGCATGGTAATGGCATAAGCATTGGTTCCAGCGGGTGCATCTCTCCAAGCAATCGGAGGGGCTATACCGGTACTATCGCAAGTGTACAATTTGGGATACATGCCATTGTTTACAAAAGCAGAACTATACGCCACCAATTTGGAAACGCCAACAGTGAATGTACTTCCGGTGTAAGTTCCGGCACCGTTAGTAATGGTAACTGTTCCTGTTGTAGCCCCAGAAGGCACTGTGAAAATGATTGTTGAATCATTCACAACTGTATAATTAGTAACTGTTGTGCCATTAATGGTTATAGAAGTAGTGCCGGTAAAATGCGAACCGGTAATAGTGATTGTTGAACCTATAGCTCCTGCAGCCGGTGAAAAAGATTGAATAGTAGCTAAAATTGAATTTCCGTTGGAAGGGGTGTTTTTTTTGCAAGAAAAAAATGAAAAAAAACAAATGGTGAGGAACAAAACCGATGATTTCATATTTATTAAGTGAAATTTTAAAAGTAAAAGTAAAATTTGATTGATTATTATATCTTGAGATTTTACTTATTAATTGAAAAACCAAAATACGATTTTACTCGTAGAAAATTGACAATTAATTTTTAAGCTGATTTTTGACTCTATTTTTTGAATTGGTTTAACAGTTCTTAAACTTTTTTATTTGGCTTTAGTCAAGAAATGCCTCAATTATCAAAAACAGCTTTATAATATTAAAAATGAAACAAATAAAAAAGTCGAGAAATCCTTTTATCTGCCTTTTTTTTCTCTTATTTATTTCTGTTTTTTCGTCACAAGCCCAGCAATTTGATATCATTTTAGGAAGACCCACAGACACTTCCATTACTGCGAGTATCATGTTTTACCAAAATACCGAATTGGTCATTGAATATGGCACTCAACCTGGTTCCTACAACCAGTTCAGTTCGGCATTTACTTTGCAAACCAAGCTTCCCAATGATATCGATTTAAGATTGTTGACACCCAATACCAAATATTTCTACCGATTAAAATACCGTGCAGTAGGCAGTTCGGGAAATTACACTTACTCTCCCGAATATTCATTTCAAACCCAACGAACAACAGGAAGTTCTTTCAATTTTACCATAGAAGCCGATGAACATCTTTATGATATCAAAGGTGTCCCAAGTCTTTATAAAATAACGCTGAATAATCAACTCATGGGCAATCCGGATTTCATGTTGTCATTGGGTGATATTTTTGGCGATGACCATTCTTATCTCGATCATACTTATACCATAAGCGCCGGCGAACTAGATACTTTGCATTATAACTACAGACCGTTATTAGGACAGATTTGTCATTCAGTCCCATTTTACATTGCTTTAGGAAATCATGAAGGTGAAAGAAAACATCATTTTAATTTTCCGATTCCACCGCCAAGCAATTTGCCTATTAACGCAACTTTATCCAGAAAAAAATATTTTCCCAATCCATATCCCAATAGTTTTTATTCAGGCAACAATCAATCGGAATTATATGGAATGGACAAGCCAGAAAATTATTATGCCTGGACTTGGGGCGATGCATTGTTTGTAGTCTTAGATCCATATAGATATGATAGTCGTTCCGATACATCCGCCAAACCAACAGGTTGGGATTGGACACTTGGAGTTCCTCAATATTTATGGTTAAAAAATACATTAGAATCAAGTACAGCAAAATATAAATTCGTATTTGCTCATCATATTCGTGGCGAAGGAAGAGGTGGAATTACCAATGCCATTACCAATGAGTGGGGCGGTTATCAAAGAGTAAATGGAACTACCGGAAACGGTTACACTTTTGATGTCAACAGACCGGCGAGTGAAGGTTGGACAAAGCCTATTCATCAGTTGTTCATCGACAATCGTGTTACCATATTATTCCAAGGACATGATCATGTATTTGCGCATGAAGTGTTGGATGGCATCACTTATCAAGCTTGCCCCATGGCTGCTGATTCTACTTATGAAATTGGCATGCTAGCTAACGCTGGAGCATACACGGCAGATACACTACCGGGATCAGGTCACATTAAAGTAAGTGTTACGCCATCTTGTGTGAAAGTAGATTTTGTAAGAGCTTATTTGCCCGCTGATACGATGGGTGTTCATAAGAATGGAGAAATTGCATTTTCATATACTATTGGAGATTGTATCGTAACGCCATGTGAATTTACCTATGGAAACTGGTCTGCCTGCGATTCCAGTGGATTTCAAACCAGAACATATACTGCTTCTCCTTCGGGCTGTTTGGGAACACCACCTACAGATAGTTTGAGAAGAGCTTGTCAATTTTCAACAAATGATTTCGTTACGGTTTTTCCTAATCCTGCAAAAAACACAATCAATCTGAGATTCGCTAATAATATAACTAATCTTCAAACCGAATTGGTAAATAGTATCGGTCAAACACTTTATAAAGGAAACACCAATACTATTGATATCAGTAAGTTTTCAACTGGAATTTATTTCTTGAAAATAGAAACGGATCAAGGAAAAGCGAGTAAAAAAATTATGATTCAGCATTAATCATCTTCAATAGAAATTTCAAATTATTTATAACTTATAGCAAATGAAAAAAATTCTATTTCTCTTAAGCATAACAACTCTTTCATTAATAAATGTAAATGCACAAAATATAAGATTCACCGAAATGGTAGGCAAACCAACTAACAGCAGCGCCACCATTCAACTATTTTTTGCTGACTCAGCAGAAATGTCTGTACAATATGGAACTGTATCTGGTACATATCCCAACCAAACGCCTTGGGCTTCTTTTTCTGCTAACCTTCCGGCAGAAATTACCATCAACGGATTACAGCCCAACACTAAATATTATTATCGCGTCAGACATCGTGTTCCTGGAACAAACACACCAACTTCAAGAGCCGAACATTTCTTTCACACACAAAGAAATCCCGGCAGTACTTTTTCATTTGTAGTAGAAGCAGATCCTCATTCAGATGAACAAAGCGATTCTAGTTTATATGCACAATGTTTACAAAATCAACTGTCAGACAATCCTGATTTTATGATTGACTTAGGTGATTTTTTAATGACAGATAAATTAAAAAACAGAACGACCAATCTCATTCCACGCGACACCATTACCTATAGATGTAATGTTTTTCGTAATTTCTATCAAATATCTTCACACTCCGTTCCCTTATTTATTGCTTTAGGAAATCATGAAGGAGAAGCAGGATGGAATAGAGTAGGAAATAGAATAGACTCATCCAATAATATTGCCATTTGGGATGCGCTTGATAGAAAAAAATATTTCATGAATCCTGCACCTGATGCTTTTTATTCAGGTGATACTTCGAATCAGGCTTTTGTTGGACAAAGAGAAAATTATTATTCTTGGACTTGGGGCGATGCATTATTTATCGTTCTTGATCCTTACTGGTATACTTCAACCAAACCCGATTCATTACATGGCTGGAGATGGACTTTAGGGAAAACACAATACGATTGGATGAAAAAAACGCTTGAAGAGAACGACAGTAAAAAATTCAAATTCGTTTTTGCGCATCAAATTATTGGCGGAGATCCTGACGGCCGTGGTGGCGTTGAATTTGCGGACAGGTATGAGTGGGGCGGAAAAAGTTTAAACGGAGAAGATTCATTTGCATTTTACAGACCAGGATGGTATAAGCCGATTAAAGATTTATTGAAAGAACATAAAGTAAATATCTTCTTCCATGGTCATGATCATTTCTATGGCAAGCAAGAAAAAGATTGTTTGGTTTATCAGGAAACACCTCAGCCTAGTCATCCAAATCCATCTAATTCTGATGTTGTAAATTATGCAGATGATTATGGCTATCACGAAGGTATTATACAAGCGAGTTCAGGCCACATGCGAGTAACTGTTGCGCCTGCAGGTGTTACTGTAGATT